>JAJTHC010000242.1 GCA_021299615.1 Vampirovibrionales bacterium | reverse complement strand
TTCGTGGTTTTCTTCAAGGGAAAGGGCATCTAAAACAGCAGGCATACCTTTGCCTGCTTGCACGTGGGGTTTTCCTCCCTTGAGCAAATACGGCGAATGATCGTCGGCTTGAATCAGGAACTCGTCGACATCCAACAAGCCCACGACGGGCATCGGTGAATGAAGGGGGGGGACTAGTGTCAATCGTTGTGCGTTGTTGTGGCTACCTGCGTAAAAGGCTTGGCAACTTGCGGTGACTTCCACCGTGCGTTGAAACTGCCACAGGCTCACGCTCTGCCCCAATTTCACCATGCCCACTTGTCCTTTATCGTCCAAAACCTTATATTGCAAGTGCAGAACGTGGCTGTCAGGCAGGTGGTACAAGGCAGGATGCGTCAATGCCACAACGCCATGAAAGACTTTAATCGCTTTGTCGATCGGTGGGTGGGCTTCATTATAATGCAGTTCCCCAAAAATAGAAACTTGCTTGCCGTGGGTGGGGCTTTTGGGGTTGAGCAAAAAGGCATCGTCGCACCGCAGGGGGATTTCACGAATGAGTTCACCTGCTTCGTTGGTCAAGTTTAGCCACACTTGCTGGATGTGCGTCATGGCTCGGACTTCTACAGGGAAGGACTGCCCTAGCAGGTATCGGGGGGCGGGGGTTGTTTGGGGTAGAACGGCAAAGAGTGGGGATTTCGCTTCTTCTGAAAAGCACCACGGTATTTGACGGATCACCTTGCGAGTGATGCGTTCGCCTGTGTTCGCCACCAGTTCTAGGATGTTTTCGCCTTCTTGTAATGCGACGACTTGGGCGAAAGCCTTTTCAGCATCGTGGGGATGCAGGGGGACATCGCTCCCGTTGAGGCTTAGGGTCTCAATGCTTGTGCTGGTGGAACCCAGCACAAAGGTGGACGCCTCATAGATGACGGCGTTTTCTTGGGGGTAGACCCACGTTAGGGTTTCACAAGTAGTTTGATTAAATAGCGAGCAACGAGGCATTAAAGAAATCCTTCACAACAATGCCTTTATTGTAACTCAAAATAAACGTCTTTACCAAGGGGGGCTGTATCGCTGTTTTCAGATATAGTATAGCCGAATTGATAATTTTCTGTACAGTGTCTATACGTTGTCGCTACGATTATTTTGTTCTGTTATGTAGGTCTATCTACACTTCTTCACAAAATAATCTAGGCTCCTCGTCTAGCCTACTGTACGAGCCTAGACTCGCAGATGTGTGATTGTACAGAGACGACCACAATCCGAGCGACAACGAAGACACCCAGACGCTATTTAAACTAAGAATTGGTATAAGTTCGTTGCCTAACCAATTTTAAAGAAACGTTATAGACGGCTACACACGAAACCCCTATTTCCGACACACAGAATCCCTGTTCTTGACACACGAAACCTTCCAATCTGACACACAGAATCTTGAGAAAACGTCATGTTGAGTGTAGTGAAACATCTCCTCCCCTGTTTTGACAGATCCTTCAAATGCGTTCAGGACGACGATTTATGCGTTTTTCAAAGAACTACTCTTCTTTAGAATGACATCTTTTCAAGCCTTTGCCTAGTGCCTAAAACCCACGATTATTTCCTTAGAAGCTCAGCAAGTTCACGTCCCACAGGACTCGTTGCAAGGGAAGCATCCAACCGTAACGCTTGTTCATACACCGACTTGGCTTCAACAGATCGCTTCAATTTCAATAAAACATACGCCTTTTCAAGCTGTAAACGCCCATTTTGAACATACCCCTTGGGGAGCTGTTCGCTTAAAAACGATAAGGCATCCGCATTTTGGGCTTGACGCTCCAAACACTGCACAAACTCTAGATATAGGGGTGCATTAACGCTTCCAAACGCCAAGGCTTTTTGATATTGCACACTGGCTTCAGCGAAGGCATTGGCGTCTCGTAAGGCTCGGGCATATTTCCAGATCGACAACACCGTGGGATTAGCCTCTGCTTCGGCTTTTGCCAATGCTAAGGCTTGTGAAAGACCCTTATTTTTAATGCTTTGGGGGGCTTGGACTTGGGCATAAACCGCCTGAATCAGTTTCACATCACCCTGTTGAAGAGACGTTATCGCCTTTTTGTCTTTTCCTAAAGTGTTGACGTAGCTAGCGTTCATCACGTCATACGGATTCGTGCTATGCCCCCACAAGCCCAAGGCATGCCCCATTTCATGGAGCATGACTCGCTCTAAAACGGCAGACTGCTGCGGAAGCCCCCCACTGTTGAGCAAGGCAAATTGCATCACAACTTGACGAAGACCCTTGTCGTTATAGGCTTTAGGCGTCGTCAACCCAGCGATGTATCCACGGCGGTGTTGAGCATCCACTTGTATAGGCAGGGCAATAGCATCGACAAACTGAATCAACAGGCTGGCGTCTTCAGGCGTTTCCACCCAGTTCAAGTTGAGCGGATGCTCCCCTTCTAACGCCGATTGCCACGGGGCAAAGGCGTTTTCAATAAGGGGCTTATAGTTTGGACGGTTCGTATAGACGTTTACACGAGCGTCCTGCCACACCAAGAGCCTTCCCTTATGTCGCATGTGATCCACAAAAGCAGGTGATGCCGCAATGGCTTGAGGCACAACACTCGCTTCTAATTGCTTCCAGCCCCAAAACAGGAAGCTCAGTAGAAAAAAGGCGACGATTGGTAAGAAAGATTTAGACTTCACAATTATTTCCTTTTGATGAATGTACATAGAACGTTCAAGTCGGATGAAGATTCAAGGAAAAACAAACGGCTTGTGAGGCGTGTACACAGACGTACACAACGAACAAACGGCTTGTTTTGACACAGAAGATTCGCCGAATAGGACGTTCTAGCGCCCAAAACGGCGTTTACGGTTGAAGTAAGTCCCTAAGGCGTCACAATACTGCTGCACTGTAAAATCGGGCCAAGTCACAGGCGTAAAATACAATTCACTATACGCCGATTGCCAAATCAAGAAATTACTCAAACGCTGTTCCCCACTGGTGCGAATGACGAGATCAGGTTCAGGCAACACCGTGCCACAACGGGTTAACTGGGATTCTATCGTCGCTTCGGTGATTTCATCGGGGAGCAGAACACCGTCTTTCACCAGCGTAGCGATACGCTTGACGGCATCGGTGACTTCGGCTCTTCCGCCGTAGTTAATCGCCAATTGCAAGTGCAAGCCTGTATTGGTGGCGCTTTCAGCTTCGGCGTGTTGAAGCACGTCCTTCAAATAAGACGGTAAGGCGTCCTGCTGACCCAGTACCTTAATGCACACGCCGAGATCCGCCAGCCCCTTTAAATCTTGAGACAAGACATCCGCCATAAGCTTCATCAGGTAAGAGACTTCTTCATCGCTACGTTGCCAGTTTTCGGTGCTAAAGGCATACGTAGTCAAGGTTTCGAGTTCCAAGATCGTGGAAGCGGTAATGATTTCTTTCAGGCGTTTACTGCCTTCCTTATGCCCCAAAAGCGACGGCATCATGCGTTCTTTTGCCCAACGACGGTTGCCGTCCATAATGATCGCCACATGGCGAAGCGTTTGCCAGTCATGGTGCCTTTGCTTAAAGGCATCAAGGGCGTGGGTGGCATCGGGTTTAAGGAGAGAAGAACTCAAAAGGTTAAGCAAAGCAGGCACTCCAATTTTTTGACCTTTTTTACTATAGCATAAAAGTCTCAAAACATACCGTCATTGCGAGTGACACGAAGCAATCTGTAAAGACTTGTGACAAGGAATGTTGCCACGCTAAGCTCACAATGACGGTGATTATTTCAGGCTTTCGTAGAGCGGTTTATAGATATTCAGAAATTCCTTACGTTTTGTAACATTTTCAAGAAAAGAAAATCTACCTAGCATAAGCCAAGATTCACTAGGCTTATGTCAGTGTCTAAGCACATGTATAGTATTTTTAAAAATTACCCTATTCTGATTTTGTAGGGGTGCGATTTATCGCATCCTTTGGAATATTGTGGGGCGGACTTGATAAATCACGTCCCTATACGAAAAATAGACACTTAAATTAACGAATACAAAGGAAAATGATGATGAATATTAAAAAGAGTTTATTACCAGTACTTCTTACGACTGCGACTAGCTTGACTAGCTCTACAGTTCCCCCCAACTCAACCAATAGTAAAATCGCTAAAGGGAGGAATCGAAGAATTTGTCTGCCGAAATGGAGACCTTAATCCAGAACTAAGGGGTCAAGCTTTTTTAATACATTTAAAGGGTAAAGACAATTTTGAAGTGACCCCAAAATACACCACTTACTTTCAGCCAATAACGACAGCACTTGTAACATTTGAGAGTCGTTCAGTAGGTGGTCAAATACATGATGTATGGACTCAGAAAACTTTTAACATAAAAACTAATGACCAAGTGAGGGCTATAGTAAAAAGTAATGTTAATCCTGATACCAATAAACAGGTTTTGAATAACGAATTTTGTTTATTCGATCACCTTAGAACTGGTACAGAGATCTTGAGAATACGCCCACAGAACATTAAGGACGCACAGGAAATCTTCACACAAAGGACTAAAACGCTTCCGAACTCTGTAGAAATAGGAACTCTACCTCAAGCTTTTACCCAGGCTGACCAAGAGAAAGAGAAAGCCGCATTAAGCCTAGTTAGAACCAGCACTGCCCAAATGAAGGAAAAAATAGGGAAGCTAGGTACTCCTGTCAATGATTAAAAAACGTCTGGGGTCTTCGTTGTCGCTACGATTTTCAATCGTTTAAATGGCATAGTGTTTTATAGATAAAATGAGCTATTAGACTATTCTAGGAGCCTAGATTATTTTGTGAGAGCGTGTAGACAGACCGACATAAAGAACAACGGTCTAGTAAACTTTAGCTTCGACAGGTTAGAGGGCGGTTAAACTCACAAACAGCGTCTAGGGTTTAACCTCACCCTCGAACGTCTTACGACGTTCTCTTCCCTCTCCTAAAATCAGGAGAGGGGACAGGCATATCAAACCGCTTGATCGCAAGTGCTTTTGTACGCACAATGCACGCACGGCGGATGCACCGACGCCTTCGGCTCTGCTTCAGGCGACGCAAGCAAGCCTTCCAACTGATGCAAAGCCGTTTTCAGCCACGGTGTCACCGTAAGGTCTCCACTAAAATGATACATTTCAGGCACGGGAAACGCTTGTGGCACGCCGTCTTGCGTCAAATGCACCAAGGCACAACGGCTGGCATCCACTTGCACATGCGGATTGTTCAACTGCAAACCCAAACGATACAACGCCATTTGCTCATAGTAACGAGCCTTGGCGTCTTCTTTCAGCGTGAGATTCGTCTTAAAATCAATCAAGCCGTAGCTGTCGGTTGTTTGGTGATACAAAATCGCATCCACCTGCCCCTTAACGATGTGGGGCAAACGCCCCCCCGTTACCGCAGGCAAAAGCTTAAAGCGTACCGATTGTTCAGGGGCTAAGACCGTGTAGCCTTGAGCGTCTAAGCCTTCTAAGGTGAAGGTACTTTTCAAGAAGCCGTCGTACATATTAAGGACTTCGGCTTGAATGAGGGCGTGATCCCCCTCGCTTAAATGCCCCAAACTCTGACGCATCACCGTGTCGAGCCGTTCATTCAAGACCGCTTTTTCGCTGATGCTGGCGTATCGGTAATAGGTTTCGATCAAACGATGCACCGTTTTGCCTCGCAAGGGCGCACGCTCAAAGGCAGTGAGGCTCTCAAGCGTTTCGCTTTCTTTTGGTACAGGCAAACGGCGGATTTGTTGAAACCAGTATTTCAGCGGGCATTTTTCCAGTTCCTGCAAGCCCGAAAAGCTCACGATCGACACCGCTTCTTGCGACGCATTAAAGGCGTCTAACTTTGCTTTTAAAGGGGACGACAATCGAGGCAGTTCCGCTCCTACTAAGTCTGTCGCATCCTGTGGATTCGGCAAGACAGGGGCGTTTTTAAAGGCATCATAAAAAGCCGTAAAGGTTTCTTCGTCCAGATTTTCTTCAAAAACACGCACCTGTTCAGGCTTTTGCGGATGCGTTTCTAGTTGAAGCCATGGATCTTTAGCGAGCTTTTGGGCATCGCAATAAAAACGCACGCTTTTTTCGGCACGAGTCAAGGCAACATAGAGCAAACGTCGACTTTCAAAGTCGTCTCGGGGGTTACGCCACAACGATTTATAGAGGCTGTATTTCAGCGTCTCGACATCCTCATCGAGCGTCTTATGTAGGATGAATCCCACGCCTGCCTTGGGCTTAAATTGCGGATCAAAGCTCATGCCTGCTTGATTCGACGGCGTTTTGCCAAACCACAACACATAAACGTGCGGAAACTCCAAGCCTTTCGACGCATGAAAGGTCATCAAACGCACGGCATTCACGCCACGAGCGGATCGAATATGCTGGAGCGGTAGCTTAAATTGCGGATTCGCCTTGTCTTTCTCTAGGCCCTTCATCAATTCCGCCACACTGTATCGCTTACCCAAACGCTCATAATGACGCTGGCACAAATCGCCAAACGCCAGCAATAACGCCCGTTCCTTCGCTGGATGCTTCGACGGCGGCTGGCTGGCGAGCAGGGCATCGGCGAATTGAGCGACAAGCGTTTGAGGGGCTTCAAAGGCGTGGTGTTGATGCGTCTGAAGCACGGCGTGAAGGAGCGTCGTGAGGGGTTGCATCGTGTGAGCGGTGATGCCGTCTGTTTGAGCGAGGGCGTCTAAGAGCTTGTCGACAAAAGTTCCCTCTCCCTTAGGGAGAGGGCTAGGGTGAGGGACGCTTTCCACCGCCTGAACGGCGTGGAGCAACCGCAAAGGTGCCACAAAGGGCGACAACAATTTCACGATCCACATGGGGTTGGTGGGATCTTTGACCGCTTCTAAAAACGCCCACGCCTGCTGAATCAAGGGGTGGGCGAACATCGCACCGTCTCGTTCCATGACAAAGGGAATGTTTTGGGCGTCCAACAAATTAGCGACACTTTGAAGTTGGGCATGGCTCCGCCCTAAAATGCAATGCGATTTCCACGAAAACGGCGTTTCGGAGTCGTTTGCTTGATGCGAAAGATACGCCTGCACCAAGCCTTGCACGAGGGTTTGTGTCGCAGATTCAAAACGCCAAGCCGAGGAACCGTCCCACTTTTTGCCGTCGGATTG
>JAJTHC010000236.1 GCA_021299615.1 Vampirovibrionales bacterium | reverse complement strand
TGATAATTTTCTGTACAGTGTCTATACGTTGTCGCTACGATTATTTTGTTCTGTTATGTAGGTCTGTCTACACGCCCTCACAAAATAATCTAGGCTCCTAGTCTAGCCTACTGTACAGAAAACTCTAAATTCAGCTATACACCTCACACATCTGCGAGTCTAAGCTCCTAGAATCCACCTATACGCTTTTCAATCGTTTAAATGGTATAAGTACAGAAAACTCTAAACTTGGCTATATCAGGCGGATTCAGAAATCTTCCAATAAAAAGCCTGTAATGAAAGCTCATTACAGGGGGACATAGGCATATAGAGGAGAGGGAGAGGTAAAATCTGAAACATGGGGTGAAGCAAATGCTTCGTGGTGTTTAAAGGTGGGTTAGCGGTTTAGGTATGATCAAGCGTCCGATTCGTTTAAAGTCATCGTAAGCTTGATTTTAAACGAGGGTACAGATCCTTCGCTGTGGGAAGGTCTGTACAAATGTAAACACAAAGATAGATAGGTGGCGTGCCTAGAGTGAAGTGTTTACATAAAGCTGGTGGTGGAATCTGAACTGGAAAAATAAGAAAAGGGGAACGATAGGTTCGTAAATTAAGGTGGGTGGGAAGGAAGTGAAGGAGAAGGAAATACTGGGGTGTGGGGTTTTGAAGAGGTTCGGGGTTGTGAGTCTCTTCACTTTAATAAAGTCTTTAGAATGGAGAAAATTGTTAGCTTGTTACAAAGCTTAACAGAATATTAAGATCGTTCATTTTAAGCACTATGAAAGATCTCAAAAGCTTGTCATACTGAAGAAGAGTGGCTCCTTGAAAAACGTATAAATCGTCATCCTGAACGCATGTGAAGGATCTTCATAGCCCTTGCGGTTTTCATTTTGGGAGATGTTTCGTTGTACTCAACATGACGTTTTCTTCGACTTTCATGTGTCAGAAACGAGGGTTCTGTGTGTCAGAAAAAGGGGTTTCGTGTGTCAGAAACGAGGGTTCTGTGTGTCAGAAAAAGGGGTTTCGTGTGTCAGAAAACTCCCCCTCCTCCCTCCAAAAAAGGAGGGCTTTTTAGTTTGAAGCCCTCCTTGCCGAAGAGGAAGCATCACACGTTTTTATTACCTAAGGGGACGCTGCCATGCCCTTTGATTTCAAGTCGTTTAGCCTGTTACTGTGCGGTTTAAGCCTCATTAGCCTACTATTGCCTGTGCAAAGCCTGGCTTTAAGCACGACGCCTCAAACTGAATGGTGGCAAGGGTCTTCCGCCTCTGCGATGCTTCCTCCTACGCCGTCGCCGTCGTCAAAACAGCGTGTTTACTTGAAAAATCTGGCAAGTTCGGCTCCAAAACCTTATAGCATGGCGTATAATCTGGTCAATCTACCGACGGCTAAAACCATTGATATACCTGAAACTAAGGCGATTTTACCCGCCATCGGGGTTCCCAAAGCGTGGATACATCTCACCTCTAGCGACACGCTCGCCAAAGCCCTAATGATGCTCGCAGAATCGCCAGAAGGTGCGGAATCACTGGCTTTATTGCAGTCAAAACGAGGTAAAGTCTTGTTTAAAAACCTCACTGAACTGTCCCCACAATACCGAGATTTTGATGCCCTTGCGTGGCTCGACAAACACGGCAACTGGATGCTTTTCATCAACGAAACGCACCAAAACTCCCCTATACCAGCACTTTCCGCCCTGATTGCCCACGAAGCCATGCACAGCGATGCTGAAAACTCCAAGCAGGAAGAGGCTCAAGCGTGGATGCGTGAGGCTCGAACGTGGCTATTTCTCACGAAAAAATACCCTGAACTCGCCGAAAAAAGCCTAGAAACCTACCCGCTCGTCCACCGATTGAACCATATTGCCCGCTCCCTAGAGCAAAATGACCTCTATCGCTTTGTGGTGGAACATCCGAGCTATGCGAAATTGCCCGAAACATCACCCATGTTTAGCGGTGGAGCCACCCCATTTTCGACGACAAAAACAGCGGAAACCCTTAAGCCTATTGCGTTTATAGGGTTGGATGTTCAAGCCATTCGTGCGGCATCCACGCCGCTGAAAGGCATTCGCTAGGGGGATTGACAAAGGACGCTTCCTTTGTCACAATAGAAAAAAGGGAGAGTCCCCAAGTCTTGTAAACTTGAGAACTCTTTTGCGACGCTATCCTCCTAACGTTTCCACACTAGAAGGAGGATAATTAGTAACATCGAAAGATGTTCTATATGATCCATTTTGCCTCACCTCCTTTCATTAAAGAATGGGGGTGTTGCTTATTAGCAACCCTTTTTAGAGTCCTTTTCAAATTATCATAAAAATAATGCCATTCCAAGCGAAAAATTCGTAAAATAGTGGGTTTTATGCACTATTAAGGGGCGAAAAACTTTGTCATACTAATACCAAACACGAATGGGGAAAGCCGTGTTGATATTCACCGTAGACAAAGAAAGGACACCCCTCTCATGGCATCATTTTTCGGACTATTCAAACGCAAGAAGAAACAACAAGTCGACGAAAGCTTGAAATACGTCAGCCTCAAAGACTCGCTGGGCAACCAGTACAGCGTGCGAGACACAGGCAGCGGCATCGTGGATGAATCCGTGTTAACAGGCGAAACGCAAGCCCAGTTGAGCATCGCCCAAAAGGGACTCGGCACGCTATTGCAGGAAATGGCATTGACGCAAGCCCAACGGCAAGAAGGCGTCAGCAACCGCCAAAAGGAGCTTTACGACCCCCTCGCTGGCGACATCAACCGATCCATTAACGACGCCAGCAGTCAGCTTCGCAGTCGAGAAGCCAAGCGTTTCGGCGGTGCCTTAAACAGCACCTTCAGTGCCACCGCCCTAGGCAGTCTGAACGAAACTCGCCTAAGAGCCTTAGAATCCGCCTATTCAGGGAGCTTCACCAATGCCCTAAAAGAACTCACGGATGCCGATCAGTCTCGTAGCGTGCGGTTCAGTGCCTTGGCGGGTTTTTTGGACGATTCCGAAACTCGCAAGCAACGCTACACGCTGGCGGGTTTTAATGCCATTCAGCAGTCAAGGTTTTCTCGGCAACAGGCGTTGCAGAACTTGAGCAATAGCTTGAGCAAGGGCAAGTCGCAGGGGTCGGTGGTGTCTCAGCAGGACATGGAAATGATCGCCAAGGCGATTGCAGCGAGTGTTGGGGGCTAGTCGATAGACGTATAGTGTTTTAAAGAGTTTTCCCTACAGTGTCTATACTTTGTCGCTACGATTATTTTGTTCAGTCATGTAGGTCTATCTACACTTCTTCACAAAATAATCTAGGCTCCTCGTCTAGCCTACTGTACGGAAAACTCTTTAAAACACTATATATAGAAAACACTATACACAATGGCTCCAGTCATATGACTGGAGCCATTGTGGTGGGCGCTCACGGACTCGAACCGTGGACCACCTGCGTGTAAAGCAGACGCTCTACCAACTGAGCTAAACGCCCTTGTTGAACTTTCTTTATAGTACATCGTCAAGCCTAGAATGCAAGCCCTTTTTTACCCCTGTTTTTTAAAAAATTAAGAAGAGGCTTCCACAATGGACAGAGAACTAATTTTAGCCCCCTCAACAGCATCCAAGACCTTCATGCTGGTGGCGTGCAAGGCAAGGGGACTCAAATTCAAGACCACGCCATCAGGAAACGCCGTTTTTAAAGCAAGCAGTCGTTGGGTTAAATCATCCGAAGACGGCAATAATTCATCGTTGAGCTTGATTTGATTATTCGCCAAAATATCCACCTCAATGACTTTTTGATCCTTTTCAGGGGTTTGAAGCGAATCAGACAGGCTAGGCAAGCTAATGTTCAAGCCTTGACTATTGAGCATCGGTGCCACGACCATCATAATAATCAGCAATACCAAGAAAATATCGGTGAGGGGCGTGATGTTAATTTCATCAAAACGCTTAAAGCCTTTAGAACTCGCCATTGGTGGATGCTCCTTCTTCAGAAACGGCGACATCTTCAGACACATTTTTCTTTTGAGGAGCCGCTTCCCCTTCAAAAACAATGCGTTCCACCCCTGTGCCTGCAACCGCTTTCATAACGTTTAAAACAGCTTTGTTAGAGCTGGCTTTATCTGCACGTAACAAGACTTTTTGTTCAGTAACGGTTGGAAGTAACGCTTTGATTTTAGCTCCCAATTCGCTGGCTTGAACCGATTCACCTTGCACGTTGTAGTCCCCTTTGGCGGAAACATCCACCGTAATGAGATTTTTGCTAATGGCTTTCCCATTTTCAACCAAAGGCAATGCCACCGCCTCATTTTTTTGAGCGATGCTAGGGGCAATCACCATCATAATAATCAACAGCACCAAGAAAATATCCGTTAAGGGCGTAATGTTGATTTCATCAAAACGTTTGACTTGAGACGCCATGGGGTCTAGCTCCTTTTACGCATGAACAGGGTGTTGCGTCTGATGTTCTTGAGACGTGAAAGGTGTTGCATCAACAGAAGAAAGCAAGACAAGCTTTAAGAGTTGGAAGTCATTTTCAAAGCTTTCGACCTTGGATCGGAAATAGTTGTTCGCCACAACCGCCACAATCGCCACGCCTAAACCAAACGCCGTTGCGATGAGGGCAGATCCAATGCCGAACATCACTTGAGACGCCTGCCCTTGAGCGGAGTTCGCCATTTCGCCGAAGGTCAGCAAAATACGAACCACGGTGCCAAATAAGCCTAAGTAAGGGGCAATGGTGCCTATGGTGCCAAGAATATTCAAGCCCTGTTCCAAGCGACGCACGGCAAGAGCAAGGGTAATATCAAAGGCACTACCAAAGGCTTTGGCATCACGACCATGCTGGCGAAGCAGTTGGATGCCTTCTTGGCTCACACGACCAAAAATCCCGCCGAGCTGTTCACTAATGGCTAAAGCATTGTCATAATTATGTTTAGCCAATTCACGTTGCAAGCGTTGCACGAAAGATTCTAGCTCACGTTCTTGGCTTTTAAAGAAGCTCAAACGCTTAAACACGACGGCTCCTGTAATCAAGGATGCCACAATAATTGGGGACAACACCGCCCAGTCATGTTGTAAGGTAAAAGTGAGTAGTTTGAAATCCATTGAAAAAGCTCCTTCAGCAATTCATCATACACGTTTAATCGTATAAAACATAAGTATAAAGGATAATTGCAATTCGGGGAAGTCTTTTTCTAAGACGTTTTAAAACTATCTGCCTGAACCGAGTTCAATGGATTTGGATGCCATGGTCTTTAAAATGCCGTACACCGACAAATTGGCTTCAAACATACGGTTTGCCATTAAGGCATCCGCCATGTCGACCAGTGGGTTGGCGGTCGATGCTTCCACATAACCGTTGGCATCCGCCGCGGGGTGATAAGGCATGTAGAGCTGTGTGCCTTTGGTGGGGTCGCTAATCGTGCCAGACATCGTGACGCCTGCTTCGCCTAGATTGTTCAACGTATTAGCTGGCACGCCAGACGCCGAGGCTTTGACATTACCCATCAAATCCGCAAACGGCACTTGGGCTTGTTGGCTTAAAATGGGGATCTGACGCTTGTAACCAGGGGTTCCCAAGTTTGCCATGTTCGTGGCGTGGACTTGCGCACGTTGGGCGTGAGCCGTCATGCCTGAAGACGA
>JAJTHC010000104.1 GCA_021299615.1 Vampirovibrionales bacterium | reverse complement strand
GATAATTTTCTGTACAGTGTCTATACGTTGTCGCTACGATTATTTTGTTCTGTTATGTAGGTCTGTCTACACGCCCTCACAAAATAATCTAGGCTCCTAGTCTAGCCTACTGTACAGAAAACTCTAAATTCAGCTATATTCTGTTTAATCAAATAAAAAGACGCTTTGTTTTAGAATTGCCTATTCACCTACAAAAATCTCTAAAATGTAACATCTTTGGGTTGAGACTTTACAATTGTAACCAAATTAAAACCCTTTGACGTATACTATTAAATAGTTACGTTACTAATCGATTTGTTTAATACGTACGGCGTTTTGCTCTATAATTTAATGTCTTTGTATTTACGAGGTATGCACCATGACAGTCGAAAAAGATTTGATGGATTCCACAGAAAAAACCCCTAAAAAGAGGTCTAGTAAGCCCAAAGGTCGAGTTATTGTAGTGACTTCGGGAAAAGGTGGCGTGGGCAAAACCACCACCACCGCTAATATCGGTACAGGTTTGGCACGCTTAGGCTTTAAAGTCGTGTTGGTGGACACCGACATTGGCTTGCGAAACTTGGATATTCTAATGGGGCTTGAAAACCGCATTGTCTACAATTTGATTGATGTCTTAGAAGGGCGTTGCCGTTTGCAACAAGCCTTGGTGAAAGACAAACGCCTGCCTAATTTAACGCTTTTGCCTGCGGCTCAAACCCGAGACAAAAGTGCCTTGAATGAAGAACATATGGTAGAAATTTGCAAGCAGTTGCGTGAAGTGGCTGATTTTGTGTTGCTCGACTGCCCTGCAGGTATTGAGCAAGGCTTTCAAACCGCCATTGCTGCCGCCGATGAAGCCATTGTTGTAGCAACGCCTGAAATGTCTTCCGTTCGAGATGCTGATCGTGTGATTGGCTTGCTTGAAGCGAAGAACACGATTGAAGACTATCGTTTGGTGTTGAACCGTGTGCGTCCTGCTTTGGTGAAGATGAATGATATGATGTCCACCGAAGATGTCTTAGAGATTTTGTCGATCCGCTTGCTTGGTCAGATTCCTGAAGATAAGGATATTATCATCAGCACCAACCGTGGGGAGCCTGTGGTGAACATCGAAGAAAGTATTTCGGGGCAGGCGTATCGTAATGTTGCCAAGCGTATTGCAGGAGAAGACGTACCGTTCTTGAATCTGGATGAACCTGATTCATGGGTAGACAAGTTAAAAGCCTTATTTAAGGGGAGTCGTAAACAAGCGTAAGTCTTTCAAAGCATGCTATGCTTTATAAAACGCTCATTTACCGATTACTGATAGAAAGGTCTATACACATGTTTAAACAACTCCTTAACTTATTTGGCTTGACGACCATTGAACAAGCCAACATTTCTGTAAATCCGCTAGACAGAAACTTTGATGCGGATGATTCCAGCAATTCGGGGCGATCTTCGGCTTACAACCGCCTGCGTTTGGTTTTGATGCACGACCGCACACAACTTGAACCGCATGTGATTGAAGCCATGCGAGATGAGCTTGTGACGGTGATTTCAAAGTATATTGAAATTGACAAGCAAGACATCGAGCTGAACTTAGAGACGGATCCCGAGACGAATCAAGTGGCGTTAATGGCAAGCATTCCTGTGAAGCTTAAGCGTGATGTTGTCGATACCGTAAAAGATGCGGCGGCTAAAGAGCTGAGTGAACTGGAAAAACCAGCAAAGTCTAAAGCGAAATCAAGTAAGGCTTAAACCATTTAAACGACTTTCAACGCTTCACGCAAGGCATCGAGCTGAGACGCCTTACCTAGGCTAATCAAAACATCCCCTGGATTAAGAATGCTTTTAGCAACAGCATCTCGACGTTCAAGGGTATCTGCTTGAATAATAGAAACGATATTAACCCCTGTGCGTTGTCTAATCTTTGCTCCTTCTAAACTTTGGCAAATAAGGGGCGACCCTTCAGGCACAGGCATCCATTCTAGTAGGGTATCTCCCACCAAAGGTAATCGACTCGACAGCTCAGGTAAGCTACCGCTCATTTCAGGCGGATGAAACTCCCCTTCAAACTGATGCCTTAACAATAAGCCCCTACTATGAGATTCTTGCATGGAAAAACCGAGTTTCAGTAAACTGTAATGAATGAATCGATGCCCTGATTCAAGTTCATCGTAAATGACGGCATCAGCTCCAGCCTCGTACAGTGGGGCAACATCCGTGCGATATTTGGCTCGTGCGACAATGGTGAGTTCAGGCTTTAGCTCTCGAGCATGAAAGAGAATAGCAGTGGCGACTTTCACAATAGGAACCGTCACCACTAACAAATCCACCGCCTTAATACCTGCGGATTCCAGTACGTTTGGGGAAGTGGCATCTCCATAAACAGCGGTAGCCCCCTCTTCTTTTAGACTTTTTACGGTTAGGGCATTATTTTCAAGCACGTGGTAAGTAATTTGTTCAGAACGTAAGGCTTCGGCAAGTTGTTGTGCCACAGGGCCATAACCTATGATTAAAACGGTGCTTTCGTCAAAGGCTTTTAATCGTTTGGAATGCTTGAACCCAAGTTCTTGTTCTTCAATGAGATCGGCGTGATCCCATTGATCGGTCCATTTCGCAATGCGTGCTTGCCCATTTGAAAATAAGAGACGACTCAATAGAGGAGTCACCCATAGGCTTAAAATAATGGCGTGAATCAAGGCATCCATCCATTGATTGCTCCACGCTAAAAGCCAAGGGGCATTTTGAATGCCTTCTTTAAGGTGCCGAAGTACCATAAAAGAAAGTTCTCCCACTTGAAATAAAAGCAAGGCGGATGAAATGGCGACCTTCCATGAAAGCTTGGCTTGCCTAGCAACCACAATACCCACGAGCGTTTTGAGTCCTAAAAGTCCAACACACAAGGCTAAAATGGTAAGCCATTGGGAACTTAAAATTTCCCAATTTAGTAAAGCACCCAGTGAAACAAAAAAGACGGATGCAAACACGTCTCGAAAGGGACGGCTGTCGCTTAAGACTTGCTTGCTGTAAAGGCTTCCGCTTAAGGCGAGTCCACCCACAAAGGCACCTGCTTCAAGGCTTAAGCCTAGCCAGTGTGTAAAAAATGCCATGCCAATGCCTAAACAAAAAACAGACAAGGTAAAGAGTTCACGATTTCGAGCTTGAGCAAGTTTGTCCACAAGCTTGGGAATGAAGTAAAAGCTTAAGGCGACTGTTGCCAGTAACGCCAGAAGGGCTTTCGCTAAATCCCATACCAGTAAAAGCAGGTTCACTTCGCTGCCACCGTAAACTTTGTGTAAAACAGGTACAAGCAATAACAGTGGAATCACCGCAATGTCTTGCACAATCAGGGAACCCAGTGTCATTCGTCCAATGGTGCTTGTGGCGACTTGAGCATCTTCCACACATTTAATCACCAAAGCCGTTGAGCTAAGGCTTAAAACGCCCCCTAGCACATAAGCCAACAAGGGGGGAGCCTTCAAAGTCAGTAATGCCGTACCTAACACGAAAGTGCCTAAGCACATATAACGAACGCCCACATGGAGTGCCGTATTTTTCATGCGTTTTAATTTAGCGGGCGACAATTCCAAACCCACCATGAAAAGCAAGAAAATCAAGCCAAGTTCCGCCATACCCTGCACGGTGGCTTGATCTTGCATCCATTTTAGTCCGTAAGGCCCTGTTAAGGCACCCACGAGCATAAAGCCTAATACGGGAGGAAGCTTGAAGTTATGAAATAAGGTCGCTACAACCGTGGCGACAAGTAGCACGCTTGCAATGGACGCATCAAACATGGGATTTCCTATTCATTAGACAAGTAATTACACACCTTTGAAACGGCATCTTCAGGGCATGTTGCATTGGGGCTAGGACTTAAATGATAATAGCTAAAGTTTTTCAGGGCAAGAAGGCAAACATCTCCACAATCATTTACTCGAAAACTAACGGCTCGAAATGCGGTTAAAGACGGACGGTTTTTAAACGAAACTTCTAATTCGACTCGTGGATCTGTTGCTAAAGGATCTATCGTTTTCCACTGAAAAAAAGGTTCGACAGGCATTGCTTCAAGAACCATATTGAGTTCCAAGTCTTTAGCTAGAATACCGCTTCGTTGACTTCCTTCAATCAAGGCGTTTTGAAAATCAAGAAGCTTTTTTTGAAGGGCTTGAGCATCCGCTTCTTCAAAAGCACGTTCATAAGTCACCCACGCAAAGGCAAGCAAAACGACGAGAAGTACAAGACTTATCGTTGTTTCAAAACGAGTAAAGGCTTTGTTAGAACTTGCTAATCTCACCCGTCAAGCTTCCTTTAAACAGACGAATCCCCTTTAAGTATAGCCGATAAATACGATTAAGGCTTTCTTAAAATCACATTACAGTCTTGTTGAACCGTATCTGCTTCACAAAAGGTATTGATATTGGGCTGTAATTCGTACTGGTCAAAACCATTTAAAGTAACGGGGCAAACCGCTCCACAATCGTTAACACGAAAGCTTAATCGCCTAGTTCCCGTCCAATTATTAGCTTGCCGAGCTTTCGTGGCTAACGTAATAGTAGGATCAATTGGGTCGTCATTAAACGTCCATTGATATTGTGTTTCTGCCCCCTTGTTCGTAATAGCCGAAGTGTAAGCAACGGCATCTCCCGCAAAAGCCGCATAGGCAGGCTGGGGATCCACGGCGGCTAAGATGGCTCGCAAGTCAATGTCTTTAGGGGCGATTTCTGAACGCTGACTACCTTCTAATAATACATTTTGAAACGTTCCCATCCCTGCTTCTAAAGAAGCTTTATCCGTGTCTTCTTCTGCGTTTTTATAGCTCACCATGACGACTGTAGTCATAATGCCGAGAAGCCCTAAAACAATACTAAATTCTACAATGGTAAACGCCCAAGATTGCTGATTTAAACGCATTCGCTTTTTCTCTCCGCTATACTTAGTATTCTAAGTATAGCTTATTTTGAAATTGTTTCGCTAGACTTTGTTGCAAATCGTTAACATATAGTATAGAACGCTCTGCAATTTTATTAACGCTGAGGGAAAAGATCCGTTTCACCCATTTGGATATAAGGACGCTCAATCTGTTGCGGTGATTCAAAGAAGCTACTTAAACGGGGTTCGCTGTTCATGCGATCGGTATGAGGCATCGGTACTGTACTAGGGCGAATAATCTGATTCAATGGCAAAGTCGTCGGTACAGGATCTTTCAAGCCTTCATAACGAGGGGGAGCCAAGTAGTAACGCATCAAGGGATTACCAGCCCCGTCTTGTGGGGTGCTTAAATCAATTAAGGGCGGTGCTTGAATGGGTAAGCTTACGAGAGGCGTATACGCATTGGGTCGGTTATAATACGACGCTAAATACGGCAGGGGGATATTACGCCGATGCGGTGAGCGGGCATTCACTTCATTATAAGTGACTTGCTTGGTTATGGCTCCTGGGTATTGCCTGCCGTTAGGTGCATAGGGGTTCACTGTGTAAATGGGGGGAGGCACTAGCAAGTTCGCTGGCATAGTGGTCACCGTGTAAGCAGGGGCAAGCGTGGCAGGAGAGATAGGGGCGTAGCCAAAACAAGGAGTCGAGTAGTCTGCTACAGGAATACCGTAGGGTAACCCATAAGACGTTGGGTAAGGCAAGGGGTTATTGGCATAAACATTTGTAGAAATAGACATAGGCTAACCTTGTTTGTAGCACATAAAAG
>JAJTHC010000232.1 GCA_021299615.1 Vampirovibrionales bacterium | reverse complement strand
TAAGTAGGTTAGCGTGATGATACTGCCTCCGCCATTTTTCACAAGTAAAGGCTGGGCGTATTTCGCCACGACCGTCAAGGAATAGGCGGAAATGTTATGAGCCAACATAAAGCCGTCACGGCTGGTGTCGATGAATCCACCGGCAAGGTCTTCTTTTTTGGCAAAAGCAACCGAATGCACTACGGTGTGAAGCTTACCAAATTCAGCGTCAAGCTTGGTGAAAACGGCTTCAACTTGGGCGTCATCGGTCACATCACAATCAATGAGTAAGGATCCAGGCATTTCTTCGTCAACGAGCTTTTTCACGTTGTCGAGTAAGCGTTCGCCTTGATAGGTGAAGGCGAGCTTCATGCCCGCATCGTGGAGCTTTTTGGCAATGCCCCATGCGATCGATGTTTTATGGGCAACGCCGAAAATAACGCCTGTTTTACCAGCGAGTAAACCTTGAAATTTGTTGTCTGACATTTGAAATCCTCCTCACAATTAAAATCTACTGTCTTAAAAGCTAACATGAATAAAAAAAAATACAAATAGAAAAATACAAATCGTTTGCGAGGCATTTTAATTGACGGACTTTTTTTGTAGAATAGAAGCATCCACAAAAGGACACGCTTTATGACAAGTGCAAATAACGATTTCAACAGCCTTTGGCAAACCTTAGAGCCGAAACTCGTCCCCCAATGGGACATGACCGAGCGATGCTTTTACCTCTCGCTCGCCGATTACCCGAGCATACACATTTCCGCCCCCAGCGATGCCTTGGCGATGCAAGCGTTTTATAACGCCTTAAAGCAACATCTTTACAATATGTAACAATACATTTGGCGATACCTATGCTAAACTTAGATTGAACGCTCAAACTTACTATAGTCGTTTGTTGAGGAACTAAACATGCCGAAGAATGCTTTGTCTCCTGTTTTAAATACTGCTTCTGCAAGCGTGACTCGTGTCGAAGACGGCTTGATGGATGTTGCCCACGCCGACAATGCCACCGAAGCCTTGATTATGCTGGCTCAAGCCTTGCAATCGGGCGTCATGGACGACTGGCACGATGAAATCGACGTCAACACAGGCTACATTGTGCTGGCTCCCGCTCAAATTCGCCGTATTGCTAAATTGCTGGAAGAAGCGGGCAAGCCCTTTGGTGTTTTGTTTAGCCATGTGCCTCAAACGCAACAATCGGCGTTGAGTCAAGGGTTTATGGTGCGTGAAAATCCCGTGATTCGTCCGCCACGGCAAGTGGTGATTCAAGAAGCCTTGTCGCTTCAGATGCCTGAAAGCACAACTCCAGCCCCTCAAGCGGATGCTTTTGCTCAAGCCATTTTGGAAGATTCACAGCTCAGCCTCATCGACAAAGACACGCCCTTAGAAGATGTGGGCTTGCCTGCTTTGGAAGTTCAAGCCGTGGAAGTGAAAGGTCTTTATGAGTGTGAAGCTCTTGAGCAAGCGTCGTTTCCTGAAGAGCAAGGCACTTGTTTCGTCGACAGTCAAAATACCGCTCATGCGGATTTACCGACGAAAATTATTAAAGGCAATCTGCGTTCGGGGCGTTTTGAGCAACACGCTGGGCATTTGGTGATCGTAGGTGATGTGCATACAGGTGCGGAAATCCGTGTGCAAGGCGATGTCCTCGTATGGGGCGAGTTGAGAGGCTTGGTTCACGCAGGCTTCAAAGGCAGTCGTGAAGCGGAAGTGCGTGCCTTGAAGTTGGATGCCGTTCAGATTCGCATTGCGGATATTATGGCACGTCGACCCGATCGCCATACGCAGTTACCGACGGCTCAAGAGCCTTGGAAGGCACCGCAGGGGAGCTTTTACCCTGAAATCGCTCGTGTGGTGGACGGCGAGATTCAGCTCTATACCACCCGTCGTCATGCGAACTAGGGTGTTTAGACACGTTTAGAGTTTTCTGTACAGTAGGACTTGTAGATATGTGAGGTGTACACAAACGACCATAAACACATCGAGAATCGTAGCGACAACGAAGACGCCAGACGCTATTTAAACTATGAATGGATATTAAAACACCAGATCTGAAAAATACGATATAATAGAGTTATCTCGTTTTTGAAAGGTCTCCCCCTCATGCACGATCCCATCCCCGATTTTTTAGAAAAGCAAAGCCTCCACGCCTTCTATCACGCTGATCACTGGACGGCATCTTACGCAGGGAAAAAGGTACTTGTGACAGGAGCAGGCGGCTTCATTCCGTCCCACCTCGTCGAAGCCCTCGTGCTGGCGGATGCTCACGTTACTGCTTTGGTCAAATACAACGGAGCAAGCGACATCGGCAACTTGCGTTACCTGCCTGACGCCTTACGTCAAGATATTAACATCGTGTTTGGCGATGTCACCGATGCTTTTATGATGCACCGCCTCGTCAAATCGCAGGACATGGTCTTTCATTTGGCGGCTTTAATTGGAATTCCCTACTCGTATTTAGCCCCCCAGCACTATGTGAATACCAACATTCAAGGCACGCTCAACATCCTAGAAGCCTGCCGTGACAAGGATATTCCTGTGGTGCAAACGTCCACCAGTGAAACCTACGGTACGGCTATTTATACACCGATCGATGAAAAGCACCCTTTGCAAGGGCAGTCGCCGTATTCTGCCTCTAAAATCGGCGCCGATATGCTGGCAGAAAGCTATTTCAGAAGCTTTGAAACCCCTGTTTCCGTGATTCGCCCCTTCAATACCTTCGGCCCTCGGCAATCCGCACGAGCCTTCATTCCCACCGTGATTCAACAAGTGCTGTATAGCAATGCTGTGCGTGTTGGGAGCCTAGACCCTCAACGAGACCTTTCCCCCGTGTGGGACACGGTTCGGGGCTTCCTCGCGGTGGGAGCCAACCCTGTGTCTCGTGGGGAAGTGATTAACATCGGCAATGGTAAAACGCAGAGCATGGGCGACGTGCTTCAGCATATTTTGCGATTAACCAACAAAGAAGACTTGCCTATTTTGGCGAATGAAGCGGTGCGTGTGCGTCCTGAAAAAAGCGAAGTGCAAGTGCTGTTGGGGGATACCAGTAAAGCCAAAACCCTCCTTGGTTGGGAGCCTAAGCTCACGCTCGAAGAAGGGTTACGGCAGGCGATCGCCTTTAGCAAAGCCCATCCGTCGCATCAAGGCACGGCAGGCTATGCGGTTTAGCCCATATTATCATTTGCTTTAGATTTGGGTGATTCAAACAGTTGTGCTTTTTGTTGGTTTGCCTGCTCTTGAAGGCGTAATTGTGTACCTAAATTGTTTATTCGGGCTTGCAGTGCTTCTTTTTCCTGAGGGGTTGCTGTTCTTAGCTGATTCTCTAATGTCGCTAAAGTCTTACGAAGCATTTCTGCTTTTAATTCACTATTCTACGAACTCGTAGTCTTTAGTGCCTGATTCATAATGTTTTTGGCTTGGATGGCATTCATAGT
>JAJTHC010000105.1 GCA_021299615.1 Vampirovibrionales bacterium | reverse complement strand
TTGTCGCATCTGTAACGGCTTTCTCTAAGGCTTGAATCGCCGAATTATTATCCGTCGTTACTTTGTCGACTTTGGTTTGAGCCAGACCTTGAGCGGTTGTCGCATCTGTAACGGCTTTCTCTAAGGCTTCAATCGCCGAATTATTGTCACGAGTCACGGTTTCAACTTTGGTTTGAGCCAAGCCTTGAGCGGTTGTCGCATCTGTAACGGCTTTCTCTAAGGCTTCAATCGCCGAATTATTATCCGTCGTTACTTTGTCAACTTTGGTTTGAGCCAAGCCTTGAGCGGTTGTCGCATCTGTAACGGCTTTCTCTAAGGCTTGAATCGCCGAATTATTATCCGTCGTTACTTTGTCGACTTTGGTTTGAGCCAAACCTTGAGCAAGCACCGCTTCATTTTTGGCTTGAATGGCGTCTTCTCGTTGTTTTTCTAAATTAGCCACAATAGCTTGTAACTCAGAATATTCACCTGAATTCGGATCAACAGCATCTCTATTCTGAAGAGCGGTGATTAATAATTCTTGAATGTTAAGTACATTGCTTGCGGAAATTGTTACGGCATCATCTGCATCGTCTTTTTCAGTTTCGGCATCGGTGATGCCTTGAAGTAAAGCGGGTTTTTGAGTGTCTACAGCCGTTTGAGCAGTGGTTACGGCGGTGTCTGCCGTCGCTTTTTCAGCTTGAGCATCGGTGATGCCTTGAAGTAAAACGGGTTTCTGAGTTTCTACAGCCGTTTGAGCATCCGTCACGGCGGTGTCTGCCGTCGCTTTTTCAGCTTGAGCATCGGTGATGCCTTTGAGTAAAGAGGGTTTTTGAGTTTCTACAGCCGTTTGAGCAGTGGTTACGGCGGCGTCTGCCGTCGCTTTTTCAGCTTGAGCATCGGTGATGCCTTTGAGTAAAGCGGGTTTTTGAGTTTCTACAGCCGTTTGAGCAGTGGTTACGGCGGTGTCTGCCGTCGCTTTTTCATTTTGAGCATCGGTGATGCCTTTGAGTAAAGCGGGCTTTTGAGTTTCTACAGCCGTTTGAGCATCCGTCACGGCGGTGTCTGCCGTCGTTTTTTCAGTATTTGCCAATGTGGAAGCGTTTTGTAAACCAGGGATTTTAGCGTCAATGGTTTGAATATCCGCAATAGCCTTATTTTTTTCTTCGTTAGCGGTGCTTACAATGGCTTGTAAATTTATAATTTTAGTATTGGCTTTTTCCGTATCATCAATTGCTTTTTCCTTTTTACCATTTGCCAGAGAGATACTTTGATCTAATTCAGGGATTTTCTTGGCATCTTCTTGTGCTTTAGCCAAAAGGCTAGCACTGTTATTGTTGATATTATTTCTAGCACGTTCTAAGGACTCTTTACGAAGTCTCGCTTTATCCGCATCTTGAATGGCTTTGTCACGAATAGCTTCAGAAGAATTGACGTTACTTTGTAAGGTACTTAGAGCTGCAGCAGCGTCTTGTGCGTCTCTAATAGCTTTTTCTTTTGCATTATTCGATTCTATAATAGCTTGTTCTAAACTTGTTTTTTGAGCATTTAAATTTTGATTTGCCGTTGCTAACGCATTATTTGCTTGGGTTAATGCTGAGCCTGTTGTGGATACCGCCGTTTCTAAGTCAGGAAGTTTAGTGTTCATATCCTGAATAATCGCATCTTGGACTCTAACAGCTCCGTCTTTAGTATTATTGGCTGAAGTGATTTCTGCTTGAAAATCCCTGATCTTGTTTTGGGCAACGGTCAAAGCGGTTTCTGCATCATTTTTTGCTTTATTGGCATCTTCCAGTATCTTCTTTTGATCTGCAAGATCTTTTTCAGCCTTCTCTACAGCTGCAAGTGCTTTGGTTTTGGCTTCGTTGGCTGCTGTAATGGCAGGTCCAGAATTGCCAGCTTCTCCTAATACTTTTTCTAAATTAGTATCGGCTAACTCTTTCGCTCTGTTTGCATTGGTCAAGGCTGTTTCTAAGGCAGGTATTTTGGCAGATTCTGAACCAAATCTTGTATTTGCTGTCGTCACCGTTGTATCTGCATTTGTCAAAGCGGTTTCTAAGTTACTTAGCGTTTCAGCCGCTGTATTTGCCGCTTCGATGGTGGTGACTCTTCTTTCATTGGCGACTCTAATCGCTTCATTTAAAGCTGTAATTTGTGCGTTAGTGGTTTCAATCGTAGTGGTTGCAGTGTTTCTAGCAGTTGTTTGAGTTGAAATGGTGCTTTGTAAGGCTGCGATGGCTGCTGAATTGTCAACAACGGGTGTTACGGGTGGTGTGGTATCAGTTGTCACTGTTCCACCACCTACAACAGGCAAACCACCTGTATTTGTTGTCGTACTTGTTGTTGTGCTACCACCACCTGTGACACCTGCAATAATGCCTGCCACAAGCCCTGTTGTGCTAGCATCTAAACTGGCACTTCCACCCCCGAAAACAGGCAATCCTGATGCAACCGCTGGGGTTGCGGGCGTAGTAGTTGAAGTACTCGAACTTGTAGCGGAATTCGTCAATCCTAATTTAGTAAGTGCTTGGTTTAAAATGTTGGCTGGTAAATTAGCCGCTCTTAAGGCAGTCGCTACGGTTGCAGCATCCTCAATTGAAGTTACGGCAGAAGGTCTTGTTGTGTTAGTAGAATTCTCTACAGGTGTAGGATTTTCTTGTCTCGTTTTAATCAAAGTCGCTAAACGACGTTCCGCAATTTTGTATTCAACAGAACTTTCAGGTAATTTATTTAGTTTTTCTCGATTGATAGCAATAAGATTGTCTAAATTGGCAGCAGAAACTTTGGCATCTGTAGAAACGGAACTTGGTGTTGAAGTATTGGAAATAAAATTAAATTGTGTGGATCTGCCTGTGTTAGTTGGGGTACTGGTTCTAGCAGGTGTTGATGATATGAAGTTGAATACCATGATTTAATCTCTCGTTTCTCTCAATATTTAAAGTGAATAAAGTCTTTAGTCTGCCATGAAAATTTGAAGAAAAAATGAAGTGCCAAAGCTCTGGTGGTCTTAAAATACCAAGCCACGTTTTAGTCTATTAAATTTTCGCTAAACCAATAAACACCTGCTCTTCTTAAGAATTGTTTAATACGTTCAATTATTTACATTTTGTTACGCTTGAAAAATAAACTGTTTGATTCATAATAAACAAAGTGAATTTTAAATTCACAATATTATAGTCGTCTTTAGATTTTTCTGTACGGTAGGCTAGACGAGGAGCCTAGATTATTTTGTGAGGGCGTGTACATAGACGTACATAACGGAACAAAATAATCGTAGCGACAAAGTATAGGCACTGTACAGGAAATTAAAAAGACGACTATAGGCTCTACACCCTTGCGGAATAAACAAGAAAGGAAATGACCCCATGACGGCATTTACCATTGAAGCCCAAGAGCGGGATACGAGCCGTAACCCACGCCAATTGCGTGCGGCCGGCTTAACTCCAGCAACGATTT
>JAJTHC010000011.1 GCA_021299615.1 Vampirovibrionales bacterium | reverse complement strand
TGCCTTAAATACGGCACGCAAATCGTCGGAGGCGTAACCCCCAACAAAGGCGGTACGACTCACACGGTAAACGGCGTAGACTTGCCTATTTTTAACACCGTGAAAGATGCTGTGGCTCAAACAGGAGCGGATTGTTCCGTGATTTTTGTGCCTCCTCCCTTTGCGGCGGATGCGATTTTAGAAGCGGCCGATGCGGGTGTAGCCCTCGTGATCTGTATCACCGAAGGTATACCTGTGGTGGATATGATGAAGGTCAAGCACTTGTTGTTGACCGAATACCCTAGCGTGCGTCTTATTGGACCGAACTGCCCCGGTATCATTAGCCCTGGGCAAGCGAAAGTCGGCATTATGCCAGCCTCGATTCACTTGGCTGGACGAGTCGGCGTTGTTTCTCGCTCGGGAACGCTCACTTACGAAGCGGTGGATCAGCTCACCCAACGAGGCATCGGGCAAAGTACCTGTATCGGTATCGGTGGAGATCCCATCAACGGCACGAACTTCATCGATGCTTTGGCGTTATTCCAAGCGGATCCTGATACGGATGCGATCATCATGATTGGTGAAATTGGCGGTTCGGCTGAAGAAGAAGCGGCTGCGTATTACAAAGAAAACGTCACCAAGCCGATGGTCTGCTTTATTGCGGGTCAGACGGCGCCTCCCGGAAAACGCATGGGTCATGCGGGTGCGATTATTTCAGGCGGTAAGGGAACCGCTGCTGAAAAAATGAAGGCTCTTACGGAAGCTGGCATTGCGGTGGTGGAATCCCCTGCGGATATGGGTTCTACCCTTGAAAAGCTTTTGACGGCGACTGTTTAAGTTTTAAGAATCTCTGTTTTTTGGATTTTGAGCTACCGTTTTTAGCTGGTCGTCGTCAGAGACCTTTGCTCCGCCAAAGGTCTCCAACACCTCTAAAGGCGGTTTAAGGAGGGGGAAAGAGAAGGAAGTTGTTGCGGCTCTCCTTCTCTTCCCCCCTCCTTAAAAATCCACCCCCCATCTCAACCTCTTCGCTTGCTCCACTTTCTACACATGGGACGTCCGCAAAATCGCTCGGGGATTCGCAATTCGCTCACCCGCTCGGATTTAGTGCTTAGACGTTGGCTGGTGCAACGAGTTAGATGTCCCCACTTTTTATCTAAAAAACAAACACAAAAAAGCGACGTTTTCTTTCAAGAAGCGTCGCTTTTTTAATAAAATGGCTTTAACGATTAAGCAGAAGCACCTGCGGAAAGGGCTTGCTCAAGGGCGTTTAACGCGGCGTCATAGTTAGGCTCATTAGTGACTTCAGGCACGATTTCGCTGTAAGCGATCTTACCTTGAGCATCAATAATAATAACCGCACGAGTCAACAAACGCAAGTTAGGCAAGATCAAACCGTAAGCTTCGCCGAAGCTCAAATTGCGGTGATCGCTTAACGTGGTGGCTTCCATGTTTTCAGCACCACAGAAACGGGCTTGAGCGAAAGGCAAATCCACGGAAATGGTGATGAACTCTACATTGGATTTACCGTTTAACTTTTGGTAAAAGTTACGGCTTTGAATCTGACAAACAGGGGTATCCAAGGAAGGGACAACGTTCAAGAAAACGGTTTTACCTGAATAGTTGTTCAAGGTAACGGCTTCTAATTTGCTGTTCAACAATTCAAAGTTAGGGGCTTTTTGCCCTACACGCATTTCGGTACCTTGTAAGTCAATGGCATTGCCTTTAAACGTAACTTGAGTGGTCATTTTAAAATCCTTTACAATAAATAATACACATCATAAACCTTAACGTTGGCGTATGACTTTATTTAATTTAACACAAGAACACCCTTTAGGGAAAGGCTCTTTAGTATATTTTAAGGTTTGACGCCTTTTTAGGGTAGAAAATAATGACTAGCACAAGATATTATTTTGGGCTTTTAAACTAAGTAGATGCTCTAAATCTTTAGAGTGTCGTTATGTACTATAAATAAAAAGGACTCTACTTTAATGATTTAATGACGATGAACATTTCCCCCTACCGTGCGAATCAATCCCCCCAGAATAACCTTCGAACAGGCACACTTATCACCCCTGAAGTTGCCGAAAAATTAACACCTGAATTACTAAAAAAGACTTTAGAATCTTACAAAGAAAGGATTCGTAATTTTGTACATAAAGCTCGACCAACAAATCGCAGTTATCAAGAGACCGTGTCAGAATTACAACAATCCATCACCATTCTTCAAGCAGAAATTGATAGTCGATCATAAAACTTCGCAACTACTCTACTAATTTAAAGACAAGCTAAGAGCCTTCTCCCATTTCAAGGAGAAGGCTCTTTTGTTTACTCACTTTTATAGCCATTTTATAGTTTCCTGTACTTGTCTCTTCGTTGTCGCTCGGCTATTTCGATGTGCTTATGGTCGTTTGTGTACAATCACACATCTGCGAGTCTAGGCTCCTATAATAGCCTACTGTTCAGAAAACTCTAAAATGGCTATATAATAAAAAGCACAGACACTAAAGTATTTTTTGAAAAAGTATTGACAAATGGTCTATGGTTTGTCATACTTAATTTACATACCTTACCTGGTCGGTAAGGCGGCCTAGTTGGAAACTCTAGGCCTCTTTTATTTTTGGTTGTTTTGGGGAATGTGATGAAGCGGATTCATGTGTTTATTGATGGTTTTAATATGTACCATCGACTAGAAGATTATCTTAAGTACACAGGAACAAATCTCAAATGGCTTAATTATAGAAGTCTTATGGAAAGCATTGCTTCAACTGATGAAACAGTTGAACAAATACATTTTTTTACAGCCATTGATGATAAACGTTCTGATGATGTGATTGAAAGGCATCACAATTATATAGGTGCTTTAAAAATTCAAAACATCCAAGTGTATCGAGGTTTTTTTAAATACCCTACGCAAACTTGTAAATCCTGTCAATCTACATGGAAAAAGCCTGTTGAAAAAGAAACAGATGTTCGTATTGCCTGTAAAATTTTAGAATTTGCAATGAAAGACTTCTTTGATGAGTTTTGGTTACTTTCGGGTGATAGTGATTTTGTGCCTGTGATTCAATCTTTCAAATCGCTTTTCCCTCACAAAACCATTAAAGTCATTATTCCTCCTGAATACAACCAAAACGGTCAATACGGTAACTCTTATCCTGCTAAAACGTTTGCCAAAAGTAAAAAAAGCCAAGTGCCGACACATCAGTTAGGGTTTAGAGCTTGCTCTAGGCATCCATTGCTAGATGAACTCATCAACCCCAAAGGACGACGTTTTACCAATCCTTACCTTACAAGTAGTAGTCCTTAATATGTCTACCCTTTCAACGCTTTTAGCTAGTGATCACTACAGCATCACCCAAACGACGACACCCCTCGACATTGCCCTGCTCAACGATGCCCAACGAGACAAGCTGGCGAATCTGCATTGCGAAACCGCACGGCATCACGCTTTGCTGGGCTTTCAGTTGAAAAATAGCGTGCCTCAAGAAGGCAGAAGTTTGAGCCTTTCGCATAGCGAAAACGTGGCGGTGATGGCGGTGCATCGAGACGAATCACATTGCATCGGGGTGGATATTGAAACGGTGCATCGCAGGGTGAATCCCAAGCTACGAGCCAAACTCACGCCGTCTTTAGATGAATCCCAGTGTGTGGAAAAGCTCCCGACGCTAGCCTTGTGGAGCCTCAAAGAAGCCCTGTGGAAGGCGTGGCAAAACAATTCGCAGGGACTCATCAAGGACGTCACGATTACGCATCTTGAAGGCGGTTCTTCCAACAAGCAAGTTATCTTTCATGGAAACGCCCAAGCCCCTTGCGGACAAGTCTTTCACTGGCATCTGTATGAAATCGACTCCCTTAAGTCGGACGGTACGTCGTTTTATCTAGCCGTTGCATTTATGGATACCGTTTAAAAGAGTGAGGATACAGAGAAATAGCGAAAATATTATGAGTGGCGTAAAAAGTGAGGAAATGGAGTGATTTTTCCTGAAATTGCCTCAATTATACCCCTGAAGTCCCTCTATATCGTCTATTTCCTAGAAAAAGGCACACTACCC
>JAJTHC010000023.1 GCA_021299615.1 Vampirovibrionales bacterium | reverse complement strand
TGTAAAGAAATCACAAGGTGATGCAAGAGTCTTTCTTATTCGAGAAAGTAAAGGTCGACGAGAAGAAAAAGTCGCCACTGATGAGCAGTTAAAAATAAAATCGGCACGCATCCTTTTCGAAAAGAACCGAGACGTTCAGCTGGAAACAGCTAGCCCCTCACCTTAAACGCTTCTTGGCGTGTATGCCCCTTGATCGCCGTGGGTTCATCGAGCGGTGCCAGCCAGCCATGCTCGACCAACACATCAAAGGCGATGTTCAGCTTAGCTTTATTTCGGAGTTCATTCGGCACCTTGTTTTGAATGCACGGCTTCGACACGGCGGGTTCATCCCACTTGTCATCTAGCCATGCCTTTAACTTCTTGGCAAGCCGTATGCCCTCATCATCGGGGTGTGATTCATTCAATCGCAAGGCTTCGGCTAAATAATAGCGTGCCAGCATGATCCCCGCTTTTACCGCATTTTCTTTTAGTTCCGTGGCTTGCGTATTCTGAATGAAGGTTAAAACCCCCGCAATCCGTGTGGCATGTTCGGGGATCTTATTCGCAAAGCCTGAAATATGGCGTAAGTCGCCATGTTCACCCAATTGTGCTTCAATTTCATCATGCAACGCAACCAACAAGCCTTCTGCTTCTGGTGTGAGCTTTAAAACACGAGGCTTAAGTTCATTCGCATGATTCATATCCGTGGGGGGAGGCATGCTCAAAATAGCGAGCAAGTGCTGGCTATACGCATTCAGCAAGCTGGTGGATTGCTTAAATCTTCGATGCCCCATCGTTGAATCGGGATAAATCACCAACATTCGAGCCAACAAGCCTTGTTGTTGATTGAGCTTATTTTGAAGTAAGCCTTCCGACACAATCGGTTGCATCATCAGGTGCATGGCAAGACGTTTACCTGCAATAATGCTATTGCCTTCCACCACACGGATTCGCTTGAAAGCGTCGCCGTCCCAGCACTTGCTTAGCCCTGTGCTTGTGCCTGTTTGGTTGTCGTCAGGATACAAGAATAGGCAATTTTTCTTGGATGTCCTGTTTGATATGAGAGGCATCAAGCACTTTAACTAACTGATTCGCCACATGCCACATTAAAACAGGGGGAACCGCATTGCCTATTTGCCTATAAGCATCAGCTTCACTTCCTGAAAATTCAAAATTATCAGGAAAAGATTGAATCCTTGCCGCTTCTCTTGGTGTGAATCTTCTATAAAGTTCTTTAGAAGCATCCACCAACAAGACAGGATCACGAGAATTTAAGCTTACTTTGGCTAAATGACTAGTAATTGTTAAACAAGGTTCGTTTAAGTTTTGTGCTAATGCTCGTTTCATATTGTTTTTTGCATTTTTAACCCCTTGAACAGCTCGCTCAGAAAAAAAATATTTAGGATTATCAGGATATATATCGTCTATAACGGCTTTCAATGGAACTTCAGGGTATCCGTCTTGACTATCAGCCCCATGGGTAGGTTCAGGGAAGGTAAATTGTATCGACAAGTCTTGACGAATCCCCACAATAAAAATACGCTCCCTTTTCTGTGGGATGCCATAATGACTAGCTTTTAAGATTTGATATGATAAAGAATAACCTAGTTCTTCAAATGCTTTGCAAGCTAATTTAAAATACAAACCTTGTTTTAAACTATAAAAACCTTTTACATTTTCTGCAATAAAAGCTTTTGGACGAGTCTCTTGAATAGCTCTTGCCATTTCCCAAAATAATTGGTTTTCTTTTTTCTCTGGTTGTTTTGTAGGATTGACCGTTGAAAAGGGTTGACAGGGAAAGCCTCCCACAACAAGATCTGTTGAAAAGGCTCTGAAATCGAGATTGTGAATATCTTCGGCACAGGCAAAATGATTAAAATTTTTCTGATAAGTCATTACAGCTTTTTTATCAATATCAGAAGCATGCACTATTTCAATAGGCAGGCTTGGGTATTCTGTTTCTAGGTATTGAAATCCACCTATGAGACCTAAATCTGCTCCACCACAACCTGAAAATAAAGAAATCACTTTATACATTAAGCATAGAACCTCCCACTATTTTGATCAAAGTCTAAACGAAATGTCAGAGGAATTACTTTTAATTGCCCTGTTTGAGAAGCTTTATAGGGATTTTCTATAACAAATATACGAACACCCCCTTGAAAAATATATAATCTATAAATAAAATAATCCTTACTGTGTTGCTGGGCTGCTATCCATTCATTTCTAGTAAGGTTAATCGTATCTTGAAAAGTGGTTTGAGTAGGAGGAGTAACTCGTTTCGTTGTCTTTACTTCAATATATTTAGCAAAGTCAGGGAAATCGCCTTCACCGTAGACAGATTGAATATCAAAACCAATCCCTTTTATTCTTCCTAATTTTTTAACTTTGTTAAGCAGGCGAGGATTTAGTTCCTTAATTCTAGAACGTTCTAGTTCATAGACATATTCCTCACCTTCGTCGCCTATAGCAACCGTTGTTTCTTCTGTAGGTTTTGTGGGGGTGATTATAATGTTTTCGATTAAAGTCTGATCTACTTCTAGATTTGAGAGCTGTCCGAAATAATAATCCCAATCTTTCAAACATTCTTTTCGATCTTGTACAGAACTAAAGTTATATTTATAAAAATCAAATAGAAGTTTATTAGATTTTTGAGAAGCCATTTCTTGGATAAACTTTAACTCTTTTTCATTTAGATAAACCACACCATTTTCAAATAGTATTAAGTTAGCCAAAAATAAAAGATTTAACTGTTCATTGATATGTTGATACACATAAGAAGCTTCTTTGTTATTGGGGTTAGGAATTGATCTTTGAATCCCTTTTGAGAAGTCGTTCTGTATTTGTAAAAAGACTTCCTCTGCTTTAGCTTTCCCACGTAAAACATCTTTAGAGTTTAAAACATAGTAACCAATTTGTTTTTTTGAAAGAAAAATCGACTGTTTATGACAAAGCAATAAAACATTCATTAAAAAACATAATTGGCGAATAGAAATATGCTCTTTTAAATGCTCTTGAAGGGTTTGAGGTTTATTCATTCCAGAGGGGAATTGGTAAGCTAAGCACAAATCTTTAAAAAAGGAAATTTGATCAGAGTCCTCTAATAATTTCAACGTTCTTTCGGAAATATGAATAAAACCATAAGAGTCTTCATAATACATACCAAATAGCTTACCCGCAATTTCTGTACGATGATTGTCTAAGGTCTTTTGTGTAGAGTTTGGTAAATAACTCATTAATTTTGAGTCAAAATCATTCCTAAAGGTTTCTTTGGTACAGGGACAAAGTTCTTGTAAAATTCCTGCATACGCTGGTAATAGGTTATCCAAATCCGAAGAGGCTTTACCTCGAACAATCGCACACCTATATTGATCTAAATGATTATATATCATCAAACAATATCCTTTTTCAAGATTGTATAAAGATTTCGAGCTAAAGTTTTAGCTAAAATAGGTGGAACTGCATTACCTACTTGTCTGTATTGACTGGTTTTTTTACCTTTAAATATAAAAGAATCAGGAAAGGATTGTAATCTTGCCGACTCCCTAACGGTGGGTACTCGGTTGTATTGATAATGAAAATGATGATTATGCCCCGTGTCAATCGTTGGACTCGGTTTGCCACTGGCATATCGTGTCCATGCGATATTTACCTTTCGAGTGCCTTGTAGATCTAAAGGTAAATCCTTATAATTCCCACCGTCAGGAACTAAAGCAATAATAGACTTTGTTTTATCGGTATGCTTCGTCGCTTCATGATTAAAAATACCCTTAGACTGTTGACGCATTAATCTTTGATATTCTGTAGCAGGAGGCATAGGGTAGGAATCTCCATCGTCAATAGAACTATCAGACAAATCACTAATGGCATCACAGCAATTAATTATATCATTAGTTGTAGGAATGGGGAAAGTAAAATAGGAGTCTTGCATTCCAACTAAAAAGACACGTCGTCTATTTTGAGGGACTCCAAAATGAGAAGCATTTAAAATTTGATAAGTAACGAGATAACCCATTGCGGACAAGTCGGCTATAATCTGATCTTTTAAAAGTCCACCTTCCATAGCTAATAAATTAGGGACATTCTCCATAATAAAGGCTTTAGGCTGAATATGTTCTAAGGTATGCAAGTAGGCTTTATATAGCTGGTTACGCTCATCAGTTGAATCACGTTTGCCTGAAATAGAAAAGCCCTGACAAGGAGGTCCCCCAATCACTACATCTACGTTCTTGAAGTTTTCAATATTGGGTATGGGTTGACTCAAATCATGATGAATGGCTTGTGCATTAGGATGATTATGTTGAAAAGTAAGGAGTGCCTCTTTATCAAAGTCAAAACCAGCGACAACATCAAAACCAGCCTCTTCAAAACCAAAGGAAAAACCACCTGCTCCACAAAACAAATCTAGCACTTTTAGCTTTGTTAAACTGCTATCTTCTTCAGGCATTAACATTGAGATCTCCAGTCAAAACAAAGAAAAATACTCCCAAGGGGATTCGAACCCCTGCCGCATCCGTGAAAGGGATGTGTCCTAGGCCTCTAGACGATGGGAGCATTTAATTGTCTTTCGTCAAAGCTCAATCGAACTTCAACAATTTCATCATCGTATAAACAAAACACGCCGTCAACCCCCTTTTTACACCCGCCCCAAACGCACAAAAAAATCCCTAGACGGTTTTATACTACAGTGCTATAATTCCCAAACAAAGACAAAAGGTACTGTGTGATGAGTGTAAGCCCTCTCAATCTAAAACCCTTTACCCCCATGGCGTCCGTGGCGCCTCGTTCCGCTGCACTCGCCACTGTGGATGCGTCTGATCGCCTAGATCCTTACCTAGAGATGGATACGGCGGCCGCCAAGCATCCTTACGCCCACCCACGAAATCGCTATCAGGAAGCCTTGCGAAAAGAGCAAGAGGCTCCGTGGTGGCAACGCATTGCGAGCAAAGCGATTATTTTCCCCACTGCCATTGTGGGTGCAGGGCTTGCCATGCACCAAATAGCCCAATTACCTGGTATTAAAAACGCTGTAGAACATCCCAATGCATGGGTTCGATACCCTGCACAATTCGCTAAATTCGTCAGTGAGTGGGCGATTATGGATCTCCTTATCGAATTTGCCACCATTGGTTTTTGGAGAGGTTTCTTCTAGAAAACGCTAAGCTGTAAATCGGATGAACTTTCGCTTGCCCACCTGTAAGATCACCGACTCCCCTGCGTTTAGCGTGAGCGTGGCATCGACGTCGCTAAGCTTGTCGGTGCCGTTAAGCTTCACGCCTCCGCCTTGCACGAGCCGTTTGGCTTCGCTTTTTGATGCCGCCAACTCATGTTGAGCGATGAGATCAATGATAGTGTAAGCCTGCCCTGCGTCTAGCGTGGCTTCAGGCATATCCGTGGGCAATTCTTTATTGCGGAAACGGTCGACAAAGCCTTTTTCAGACGCTTCTGCGGCTTGGGCATCGTGGTATTGGGCGACGATGTACTTTGCCATGCCTGCCTTGATGTCTCGGGGGTTGATGCCGTGCTTGACAGGATCTTCCAAAAGCATCGCATGTTGCTGGAGTTGATCAGGCGGTAAAATGCTTAAAAGCGTCTCATAACGCAAGATTAAGTCATCGGGAATGGACATGAGCTTGCCGAACATGTCTTCGGCGGTGTCGGTGAAATTGATGCAATGTTCGGGGTAGGATTTCGACATTTTGACTTTGCCGTCGGTGCCTTCTAAAAGGGGCAAGAGCAAGACCATTTGCGGATTCAGCTTGCTGACATCTTCGCCTTTTAACTTGGCGTAAGCCACTTGCATTTCACGCCCCAAAAGGTTATTGAAGCGTTGATCCGTACCGCCAAGCTCTAAATCGGCTTTGACCATCACGGAATCATAGGCTTGCATGAGGGGGTAGAGAAACTCGTGGAGGGCGATCGGCGTATTTTCGGTGTATCGCTTGTTGAAGTCTTCACGGGTTAAAATTTGAGCCACCGTCACTTGAGCCATCAATTGCAAGAGATTATTCAAGCCCATGGCGTTGAAAAAGGTACTGTTTCGAACGATTTCCACCGTGTCGAGCTTAATGACTTTGCCCGCTTGTTCCAAGTAGGTTTGGGCGTTGATTTGGACGTCTTCTTCGCTCAAGGGCGGACGCGTCTTATTTCGCCCAGACGGATCTCCCACCATGGCGGTGGCATCGCCGATAATCATGACGGCTTGATGCCCGAGATCTTGGAACATCCGTAGTTTTTTGAGGACAACGGCATGCCCTAAATGTAAGTCAGGGCGTGTGGGATCCAGCCCCAGCTTGATTCGTAAGGGAACGCCTGTTTCAATCGCTGTTTGCAAACGTAAGGCGAGCTGTTCAACGCTCGCTGGCAGGAGTTCCGCCCCTTGCACCAAGAACTTGGCTTGGGCGAGAAATTCAGGGTGTAGGGTCTTTTGAGGCGTGGCTTGGGTCATTTTCGGGCGTCCTTCACAGTCGACTAGAATGTTTTACTACATTATAACCGAAATAAACAGTGTGGGTCGATGATTCGCCATAATTCATTTGATTTATAGAAAACTATTCGAAACTCAGAAAGGAGCATCGTCATTGCGAGCGTAGCGTGGCACCCTCCCTTCCACAAAAAGCTTTCGCAGAGTTTTCTACAGAAAGCACTTTCATAGCTTATACCCATTCAACGCTTAAATAGCGTTTGGCGTCTTCGTTGTCGCTGGGGTTCTCGATGTGCTTATGTACGTCTCTGTACACCTCACACATCTGTGAGTCTAGGCTCCTAGAATACCCTACTGTACGGAAAACTCTTTAAAACACTATAGTTGAAATCATTGGAGAGTACCTTTTTTCATTAATAATAAAGTTACAGTAATGTAGAACACATTCACATAAGACCGTGTCCCTATATTTTTGTGCTAAACTAGAATAGGATGCCCCTTCTGAAAGGATGCCTGCCCCATGACTGCTGAAAAATATCCCTTGCCCACGCCTCCTGAACTCAAGCGTGAAACAATGATGCAAGAACTCCTAATTCGCCCCATGCAAAAAGCGGATGCCCCCTTTCTTTTGCCGATCGAAATTCCTTCCTTTGGGCGTTTTCACTGGAATGAAGATTCTTTTCGCAATGAAGTTAGTAACCAAGTGGCGAATTATTTTGTCTTAATTCACAAACCCACGGGGCAGTTTTTGGGTTACGCAGGCGTTTGGTTCGTCGTGGATGAAGGACATATCACCACATTAGCTACACATCCAGGGGTGCGAAGTATGGGGCTAGGTGAACTTTTGGTGACGCATCTGTACGGACTGGCGTATCAAGCCCAAATGCTTTTGTTGACCTTAGAAGTCCGATGCTCGAATTTTTTGGCACAAAACCTGTACTATAAGTATGGCTTCCACATGGTTGGGACTCGTCCACGCTACTATCAAGACACCCAAGAAGACGCTCTTTTACTCACGACTCCTTTACTGGGGGACTTGCGACAAGTTGATTTGATCAACTCGGTATTGGCTGACTTTCTTGAACGTGCTGGTGGTGAATGGTGCGATGGACATTCCTTAAAAGATGCCCCTGCTTTAACCCCGTTTGCTCCGCCACTTAATCAAGCTATGGAGGCTTCTAAATGAGCTTAAGCCTGCACCTTGAAACACGCCTAAAGCCTTTTACGCAAGCCCCTTCTTGGCGTTGGTTTTCGATATTGACCTGTCTTTTAGCAGGGTTTGCCTTGTTTTTGTTGAGCCTTATTTTTGTGCCGTTGCCGAATCTCTGGCAAGGCATTTTCCCTGCGGATGCCCCCTTCTTAGCAGGAACAGCATTGCCTTTAAAAATAGACTATTCCCCTCAGTTGTTGGCATACGCCTTTTTGTTTTGCACACTAGGCGTTCGATGGGCGAGCTTGGTTTATAGCGTTTTACTATTAACCGCGTTGTTTTTTCCTGTTTTTGCAGAAGGCGGAAGTTGGCAATTTTGGTTAAGTCCTTCTTTTGCCTATGTGCTTGGCTCTTTTTTTGCCTTTATGGTAACGGCTCAAAAATGGCAGTTTCTATTGAAGTTCACCCATTCCAAAGCAAATAGAACGCTCCCTGAAAAGCAATTTTTTGCTTTGGGTAAACGCTCCCCCCTCAGACTTTGGCTTCAAGGAGCGATGCTCGCCTTATGGACACTGTTTACCCTACATTTTTTCGGTGCTTTAGGGCTGGCGGTACTGGTTTTATTTCAACAAATGACGTTCTTTGAAGCGACGCAATGGTGCTTGACGCATACGGTGTATCCCTTCCCTTACGATTATCTAGGGATTCTACTCATTCTATGGGGGACTCGTACATGGCGGATGCTCTTTCGCTTCTTTTTGTACAGTCCTGAAAAACCCAAAACACCCACTTTGGAGCTAAGCTGATGTTACCAAAATCGGATACTTACGCACAATTTATCCGTCGTTACCGCATGGATCGCTTTACCTTGCCTGAAAATAGACGACTATTCAATGAAGCCCTTGCCTTACGCATACAGGTTTTGGTGCAGAACGAAGGCTTTCCGTTGGATCTTGAACCTGATGCTTACGACAACACCGCAACGCATTGGACAGTTCGTCATGCTGAAACCTATCATGTGTTAGCGGTGGCTCGCATGATTTTATTGGAAGTACCTAAGCCAAAGTCTGAACTCTTAGAAAGTTTCGTGTTGATTGATCGATTGGTGGTATCCGCTGAACATCGTAATGAAGGCATGGGGCGTTTTTTATTGGTGGATGTCTTGAGTCATGTGCGTGAAGAGCTTTATTTGAATCGAATTGGTGTGGTGGCAACCGTCAAAACAGCGACGTTTTTTGAAAATATGGGCTTTAGCCCGAATAAGCGATTGGGGATGTTTCTTCCCCTGCCTGATGGTACGATCGTGATGGAAAAAACATCTTATAGCTGAATTTAGATTTTTCTGTACAGTAGGCTCCTAGTCTAGCCTAATACCAATTAAGCGATTATAGCCGAATTGATAATTTTCTGTACAGTGTCTATACGTTGTCGCTACGATTATTTTGTTCTGTTATAGCCAAGTTTATAATTTACTGTACAGTGTCTCTTCGTTGTCGCTACGATTCTCGATGTGTTTATGTACGTCTTTGTACACTTCACACATCTGCGAGTCTAGGCTCCTAGAATAGCCTACTGTACAGAAAAATCTAAACTTGGCTATATGTAGGTCTGTCTACACGCCCTCACAAAATAATCTAGGCTCCTAGTCTAGCCTACTGTACAGAAAACTCTAAATTCAGCTATAAATAGCGTCTGGCGTCTTCGTTGTCGCTACGATTCTCGATGTGCTTATGTACGTCTCTGTACACTGCACACATCTGCGAGTCTAGGCTCCTAGAATCTACCTATACGCTATTCAATCGTTTAAATGGTATAAACTTGGCTATACACAGACGTACATAACAGAACAATAAAATCGTAGCGACAACGAAGAGACCATAGACCGTTTTATAGTGCGGATACTATAGAAACCAATAGACAGGTTCACTACTTCTTCTTTTTCTTGTGGTTTTGAGTCGTACGTTTCTTCGGTTTAAGCCCACTTTGCTTGTTTAGAGCATGACGCTTGCGTTTAATGAGTTCATCCAAATTTTCGGAAGATCCTACGGCAACGCTGACTTTTTCAACGGATTCATTCTCGTCGTCGTCATCATCATCGTCATCGGACTCGTCATCAGACGCTTGGGGAGCGACGGACTCTTCAAGTGGGGCTTCCACAACGGCTTCTGTTTTAGCTACTGGAAGAACAATCGGTGCAACATCTTCCGCCACAACGCTTTCCGCCACTTCCACCAACTGATTCAACAAGCCTTGATCACCTTCAAAATCAAAGGGCATCGGCACTTCGGGAATCCCTAACTGCTCTAATGCCGACGTATTTAAGGCATTTTGGACATCGTCATTCATCACTTTGTCGGCAGGGGTCATTCGAGACACATCCAACAAAAAGCGATGCGATGCCGTTTTCTTGACGTTTGAATCTTCCGCATGACGCAAGGCTTCCACAAAAGGCAGAACCACCTCTTGAATCATGTGAGACGCATCATGGCTAGCTAACGCTGGAACAGGAGCTTCACCGTCTCGGTGCTGGAGCTGTTCAGCAAGTTTAGCCAGTAAAACAGGCTTTGCCGCCGTGTCCACCGCTTTAAGGACGTCATTCGTCTTTTGATCGTTTGTCGGCGAACGCTCTTCAACAGGAGGCGTCAAAATCACAGGAGCCACCGCAGAATCGCTGGATTCCACCTCGTCTTCTGCATTTTCTTCGCCAGCGTCGTCATTTTCAGACTCGTTTTCCAACTCATTCTCTTGCGATTCATCCGTTTCTAAATCGGCGTCGTCTTCATTTTCAAAGAGGTCGTCGCTTACTTCGCCTGCTTCTCGGCGAGCTTGACGTTCCGCACGTTCCAAGTCTCGTTGCAAGAAGCTGGTGAGAAGCGTCATAAAGTTCGTGTTTTTCGCATTATAACGCATCAAGGTTTGATGCACAGCTCGTGGCGGAAAGCCCAACGGTGCCGTTTTTGAAAACAACGCATTCAAGGTTGAAAGACTTTCTTCGCCTAGCAATTCGGCATAATCAGGCTCGATATTGGCTTTGTCGTCATACCCCTTGAGATATAAAGCATCACCGGGTTGCATGGGGGGCTTTTCATCACGTCTGGGGCGTCTTTCGCCACGTTTTTGCTCTGCTTTAGGCTCCTGCTTGTTTTCGACTTTTGCATCAGGCTTGGTCTCAAGTTTAGGCTCTTGCTTGACGTCTTCTCTCGATGAGGAGCGGTTTTGACGCCCTTCGTTGCGTCCTTCATTCCGTCCTTCGTTGCGGTCGCCACGCCCCGATTTTTCAGACGTATTGTCGTCTTTTTTGCCATTTTGAACCTTATCGTCTCGGTTACGGCTTGAGTTGCGATCTTTGTCGTTACGATCATTACGATCTTTTCCGCCGCCGCCTTTGGGGTTGCTACTGCGAGGAATACGACGCCCTGTCAAGCGGTAATCAGGTACATCCGCCGTGGTGCTTACCCAGTTAAACTCAATGTTGCCGTCGGTGGATTTGGCGACTTCTTCGCCGAAGATTTCGCTCAAGGCTTGCCCTTGACGGTGACGGGTCATTTCCACCAAGCCTAAATCCGTGAGCTGCCCTACTTGAGGCTTGGCTTTATCTGGAGCTAGCTCATTTTCAAAGGCTTGCAGAATCGAAAGTTGATCCGCACGGCTTTCCATATCGATGAAATCGCAGACGATCATGCCCCCGATGTTCCGTAAACGCAACTGTCGAGCAATTTCTCGGCAGGATTCTAGGTTCGTGATGCGAATGGTTTCGGCTTGAGAAGACAAGCTGGTGAAGCGTCCGCTGTTGACGTCGACCACCGCAAGGGCTTCAGTCGGCTGAATATAGAGGTAGCCTCCACTCGGCAAAGGCACTTTGGTTTGCAGGGCTTGGCGAATCTCACGCTCCACCCCTTTAGACACCATAATCGATTGTTGCCCTGAATATTGTTGGACGCTCAGGGTTTTATCCAAGTTCCAGTTTTGCAAGAGCTGTTGAGCCCGCTGTGCACCAAAGGCGGTGTCGATGACGAGTTCATCCACGTGTTCGGTCACCAATTCACGCACGACTCGGTAAATCAAATCTTGATCTCGATACAACAAGGTCGGGGGATCGCCACCATCTGCCATGGTGACGACATTTTGCCACCGTTCCAACAAGACTTCGAAATCTTCTAAAATATCGCTTTCGGTCTGCCCTGCGGCTTCCGTCCGCACAATCACACCAATTCCGCTGGCTTTCACCAAGCTACAAATGGATTTCAAGCGTGATCGTTCCTGCTGGGTTTCAATCTTACGACTCACACTCACACCACGACTCCCCGGCATTAAAACGAGGAAACGACCTGGTAAAGAGATGTTCGTGGTGACACGAGGGCCTTTATGCCCTGTGGGTTCCTTAATAACTTGTACAATCAAGCGTTGACGAGGCTTCAAGCGAGTTTTAAGTTCTCCACGACCTTGTACATCACTGCTGTGCAAGAAGCCCATTTTGTCTCCGCCGACGTTGACAAAGCCCGCATCGATACTCGGTAGGATGTTTTGCACTTCAGCCAAGTAGACGTCTCCCAAGAGCATTTCGCCTCGGTTGATGATGAACTCAATGGCTTTGTCGCCTTCCAT
>JAJTHC010000169.1 GCA_021299615.1 Vampirovibrionales bacterium | reverse complement strand
GGTGCCGTCACCGATTACATCCACTTGCCGTTTTTGCATTTCCCTATTTTCAACTTGTCGGATGCGATGATCTTCATCGGTGCCATCCTTATTTTTTATCACTACTTATGGGCGAAAGCCCCTACTAAGGTAACATCTATTTAATGACAACTCCTCTAAATCCCTCTAATGACGACCTGCTGGATGCCGTCGAAGATGTCGAAGAAACGCTTGAAACAGGCATAAGCCTTGTCGTTGAAGCCCCCGATGCCGAAGAACGGCTCGACAAGTTTTTGGCGAAACACTTGGGCGAAACCTATTCTCGGGAGCGGATTCAAGCCCTAATTAAGGGCGGAAACATCCATAAAGACGGGCAGGTGTGGAATAAATCAAGCTTTCGGGTCAAGCTGGGGCAGGTCATCCATGTGGTAGAACCCGAATTGCAAACCCTTGAAATGCCTGCGTGGGATGTTCCCCTTGACGTTATTTTTGAAGATGAGCATTTGCTTGTGATTAACAAGCCTGCGGGCATGTTGACGCATCCGACAGGCTTGCAACAGCCTGATACGTTGGTGAATGCGGTCTTGCATCATTGCAAAGGGCAGTTATCGGGCATCAACGGTGTCGAGCGTCCAGGGATTGTGCATCGCTTGGATCGTGACACGGAAGGCTTGATTGTGGTGGCAAAGTCGGATCAAGCCCACCACGGTTTGGCGGAACAATTGCAAGACAAGACCATGTACCGTCGTTATAATGCGATTGTGCAAGGTCATGTGCAAGATCTGAACGGTACGGTGCGGATCGGTATTGGCAGGCATTCCCAGCAACGCAATAAAATGCAGGCCGATTGGACGGGCAAAACCGCCGTGACGCATTACCATGTGAAAGACACGCTAAACGACAAGTTTACGTGGGTGCAATGCCAGTTGGAAACAGGGCGAACGCATCAGATTCGGGTGCATATGGCGTATATTGGGCATCCGCTGGTGGGGGATCCGCTGTATGGCACAGGCTTGGCGTTGCAGTGGAAGGAGCTGATGCCTGAAGCGGGGCAAGCCTTGCAAGCCTATGCCTTGCGGTTTATCCACCCGATTACACGAGAAGCGAAGCATTTTGAGTTACCCCCTTCCGAACACCTGCTTAAGGTGTGGGATGCCCTAACGCATCGGGTGTGAGAGGAAGTCTATAGAAAGCTATGCAAAACTCAAAAAAAACACTGTAATTGCGAGCGTAGCATGGCAACATTCCTTCCCACCAAAGGTTTTTTCAGAGCTTTCTATAGCAAAAAGGCTTCCGATTTTCTTTAGATTTTGCGTATTTGAAATTAAATCATGTTTCAATTAAACTAAACGTCTGATGAACATTAACGAACAAATCTCGCAAGGAGCTTTAGCGAATGGATTTTTTATTTCAACCCATGATTGGAGCCTTGAGCTTTTTAAACGGATTTTTAGGTAGCTACGGCTTGGCGATTATCGTCTTTACCGTCTTGATGCGGTTGGTTTTGTGGCCCTTGAACTCCAAGCAAACGGAATCCATGAAGGCGATGCAAGCCATGCAACCCAAGCTCAAAGAGATTCAAGACAAATACAAAGACGACCCTGCCGCCATGCAAAAAGAAGTCATGGCGTTTTACAGCACCAACAAGTTTAATCCGCTGGCAGGTTGCTTGCCTATGTTGTTGCAAATCCCTATTTTCATTGCCCTTTACGGTGCCTTGTCGTCTCCTGCGTTTATGCAACTCGCTGGGGCTGAACACTTCGGCTTCATCGAACATTTGCACCACACCTGGCGTTCCAACGGGGGCGATCCACTAGATGGCACCCTTGCCGTAGATTCATCCAGCCGTCACTTTGAAGCTGGCAAAACCATCGATGTGTATCTTAAAGGCGTGGCAGAACCTGAAGCGTTTCCTGTCAATAGCCTGCGTATGAACGACCTGAAAAAGCTTTACACGGCAGAGCCTCAGCCTCCGATTGCGGGTAAGCCCTTGCGTTTCACCTTGCATCAGAGCGATTTAGGCTTTGACGACACCTATGTTCGCAACATCGTGAAAATTACAGGTTCCGTCATTAACCCCAGTTCCAAAGAAGTGGAAGAATTGAGCTTTGTTCCCACGAAAGACGGCAAGGACTTCAGCACTGAAATCCCTACTCGTAAAACGGAAACGATCTATCACTTCGGCGTTTTGGGCTTGATTGTGATTTACGGCATCTTGAGTTGGGCGTATCAATGGTCGATGACCTTGATGTCGGGTACGCCAGCCCCTACCGAAGGGCCTCAAGCCTTGATGAACAAGTTTATGCCGATCCTCTTTTCTGTGTTGATGCTGATTATCCAGATCCCTGCTGGGGTGATGCTCTATTTAGTCACCACCATGGTGATGATGCTGGTGCAGAATCTGTACTTGTATAAGAAGGGTGAAAATACGCCTAAGACGGGTGATCCCAAATTACAAGTGGTGACGGTTAATAAGTAATTTTTAGAATGCTTGGCTATAACGTATCCGCCATGTTTCGTGTAAAATAGGAACACCCTCGTCACAAGGACTGTAAAAGGACGGTGTCCCTATGAAAAAATCAGAGAAACCCTTTCTCGGTATCGGTGCCGCCAACGCCGTGTCCTTATTTCGAAACGCCTTGTGCTTTGTCGTGGTGGGCTTGCTTTTCAGCACCCAAGCCAGTGACTACACACTTGCCTTCATCTTGACCGTCGCCATTATTTGGATGGACGGGCTAGACGGTTTCTTGGCTCGCAAACTCGGCGAAAGCTCTCCTGTGGGAGCCGTCATCGACATTCTAAGCGACCGAGTCGTTGAGCAGATCTACTGGGTGACCTTTGCCGTGCTTGGTTGGATCCCCCTCTGGATGCCCCTATTGGTGATTACCCGTGGCGTCTGGGTGGATGGACTCCGCAGTTTTGCCCTGCAAAAGGGATGCACCGCCTTTGGTGAAAGTTCCATGATGAAAAGCTGGTGGGGCGTTTTGTTGACCAGTTCTCGGTTTAGCCGTTGGACGTATGCCCTGACCAAGGCGGTGGCGTTT
>JAJTHC010000089.1 GCA_021299615.1 Vampirovibrionales bacterium | reverse complement strand
TTTGCTCGTGGGAAATGTCATGTTAATGGCATTGAAAGTTTTTGGAGTTTTGCAAAAAGAAGGCTTGCTCAATTCAATGGATTAAGTGACCAAACGTTCTATTTGCATTTGAAAGAATGTGAGTGGCGATTTAATTTGAGAACTCAAAATATCTATGCTATTCTGTTAAAGGAATTGAGGAAAAATCCTCTCTAAAGTTTACCAGACCCAAAGTTAAAAGAGAAGATGCCCTCATCATAGAAGCACTGTTGCAAATCCAAAAACAAAAATTAAAAAAATACACGGACGCTAAAGCACAAGTGATGAGAGAAATCAAACAGCGTAAAGGGCAAAGTATAAAGCCTTTAAAAGAATCCAGTATTAACGGTCTCTCTAATCCCATTAAGTTTATACTGGGTGCTTTGGGGCTAACAGGACTAGGTGCTTTGGGCTGGCATTTGTTTAAGCCTAAACCTTCTAAAACGGCTACTCCACCTGAAGCGATGCCGACCACTTCAACGAAACAGGCTTAATTGAAGCTTGTGACGCCCACACATAGTCAATCGCTGCCTGCAAACTGCGTGGATTCGCCACGCCTTGACCCACAATATCGCTTGCCATACCGTGACTCATACCAATTACACGATTAAATAGCGTCTATCATCTCCGTTGTCGCACGGGTTTTCGATGTGCTTATGTGCGAGTCTAGGCTACTAGAATAGCCTACTGTAAAGAAAAATCTAAACTGGGCTATGAAACACTATACCACCATTCCCTTGTTTTTCTTCTGTGAGTGTCGTAAAATGGAAGGCAACTCTTTAAAGGATTCCCCAATGCTTCATCTCAAGTTTCATGCCCTTGAGGCGGTTAGTCGTAACTACGCCCCAAACCTTGAATCTCTCTTAAAAGACTTCCCACAACTCGATGCCAATGCGGTCGCCGTGCTGTTATGGGGGCATATTCCTAAGCTTGGCTTAAAACGACAAAAGCAATTGTTTCAGTCCTTTAGTGGGGAATTGTTGTGGCAGTTGTTTTGGGTTCCGCCACAATGGGGGGCGGAACATTTCGGCGAAAGCTTTAAGTCCTTCCCCACCACGCTCTTAAAAGCGTGGGAAGAAAAACAAGTCTATTTCAAAGAACATTTACGCACGGTATTGAATCATTACCAAACGCAAGACGTCGGCTGGATGGGTTGCCATGACGACCGTTTCCCCGAACGCTTGGCACAGATCCACGAGTCGCCAGCGATTCTTTTTTTTCAAGGCAATGTGGACTTGTTACAGTCGGAACATCCCTTTTTGTCTGTCGTTGGCACTCGTCATGCCAGTGATTATGCCTGCGAACAATTGATGCGTATTTTAGAAGAGGCGGTGCTGTTGAAGCCGTGCATCATCAGTGGGCTTGCCATGGGCATTGATGCGGTGGCTCATCAAACAGCGATAAACAACCAGCTCCCTACGATTGCGGTACTTGCGGGCGGCTTGGATTATGTCACGCCTCCCTGTAATGAGTATTTGGGTCGTGCGATTTTGGAAGAAAACGGCTTGCTCTTGAGTGAAATGCCCTTGGGCGTTCCGCCGATTCCGAAGTCGTTTCCTCGACGCAACCGCTTGATTGTAGGCTTAAGCCCTGCCTTGTGGGTCGTGGAAGGAAGCCTCTTGAGTGGGACGATGGTGTCGGCTCGCATTGCGTTGGAAGAAAGTCGAGATGTCGGCGTCTTGCCCATGGATATTACCCGTGACGGAGCCGCAGGCCCGTTGAAGCTTCTGAAAGAAGGGGCTATGCCAATTAGTTGCGGTCAGGATTTGGCGGATTTGCTCGGGATTGTGGGGGCTGAAAAGCTGGTTTCCACAGTGAAAGTGCTTTCAGAAGAAAAACGCTCGAACTTGTTGGACACCATTCAACGAAAAACGACAGTGCCTCAACTACCTAAAGTCGAAGTCGAGGCGATTGAAGAGATCGAAGAAAAAATAGAAAATCCTTCCGAAGAAGTCGAAGTGGATGAAGCAGACGACAACGTGTTATTGTCGATTCTCAAGCAAAGTAAAGCAAAGGAACTGCATGTGGATTCCATGGCGTTGTTGTCAGGCATGAAACCGCACGATGTCTTGGGGGAATTAAGCATTCTGGAAATCACGGGTCGTGTGGAACGTCGTTCAGGGAACGTTTTTACCTTGGTGGTTTGATTTGCATGTTAAAGATAATGAGCCTATTCATAGAACAGACTCATTAGTCAATATTTGATACGAAGGGCTTATAATAGACCGTAGGGTTGACCATGGCTTGCCGTACCATTAGGGTTTTGGACGATAGGTAATGGTGGTGGTGGTGTGAAAAAATTGGGCCCTTGATGAGAAACCGTACCGTCAGGATTTGCAACCATAGGTCCGAGTGGGCTGAATGGCAAGTTTAATATTGTACCCTTGTTTAGATGAGAAGCCGTACCGTCAGGATTTGCAACCATCGGCCCGAGTGGTGGTGGTGTGAAAAAATTTGGTCCTTGATGAGAAGCCGTACCGTCAGGATTTGCAACCATAGGTCCGAGTGGGCTGAATGGCAAGTTTAATATTGTACCCTTGTTTAGATGAGAAGCCGTACCGTCAGGATTTGCAACCATAGGTCCGAGTGGGCTGAATGGCAAGTTTAATATTGTACCCTTGTTTAGATGAGAAACCGTACCGTCAGGATTCACACCCAAAGGTCCGAGTGGGTCGAAATGTCCGAGTCCGAGTGAGCTGAATTGTGTACCCTTGTTTAGATGAGAAGCGGTACCATCAGGATTTGCAACCATCGGTCCGAGTGGGTTGAATTTTGCAGTACGTAAGACATTACTAGGTATTGATGTCATGATAAGAATCTCCTTTTTCTATAGTCATTTATGAAGAGATCGTGAATAAAGTATCCTTCTTGCTCTCTCTCTAATAAAGAATCAGGGAGAGGGTAAAATGTTGTATTGTAATATTTTGTTACTTTTAAGAACAGCGGTCGTGGAAACATCGAAGTGGCGGAACTCATACACGCTGATACCAATTAGACGATTAAATAGCGTCTGGCGTCTTAGTTGTCGCTACGATTCTCGATGTGCTTATGTACGTCTCTGTACACTGCACACATCTGCGAGTCTAGGCTCCTAGAATCCACCTATACGCTTTTCAATCGTTTAAATGGTATGAATACGACAACGTAATGTTTTTACGCTTGTGGTTTAGATTGCTTTAGATGATAATAGGCTTGTAAATGTTCTCTTTTTAAATTATGGAATGTAGAATGGCTGTCAAAGTGTCCAACATACTGAATCCTGCCTTAACAGAATATCCACGTAAACAGATTGGTGCCTTTCCCATTGTCGGAGCCTTGTCCGTCGCTACCTCCTTCGGAGCCTCCCTTGCCTTCGGCGTTGGTGGTTCGGGCTTGTGGGTCGAGCAAATGCAGAAATCCAAGCACCCTCACTCTAAACAGGAAGCGTCTCAAGAACTGGGCATTAAAACCATAGCTCCCCAAACTGCTGTTGGAAAAATAGGGGTGAAAGCAGGACAATCAGGTGCCTTACTCACTGCTTTAGCG
>JAJTHC010000257.1 GCA_021299615.1 Vampirovibrionales bacterium | reverse complement strand
GTGGCTCGTTTGGATCAAGACCCCCTCGGCGGTTGGATGATCGGCTTTGAACTCACTGACGCTGGAGCCAAAAAATTTGCCAAGCTTACCGCCGATATGGCAACTCAAAAAGAACCGCTTGCCGTCTTTTTTGATGGGCAATTGGTGTCGTCTCCTTCGGTGCAGGATGCGATTTTGAGTGGCTCGGGTCAAATTACAGGTGACTTCAGCAAAGACGAAGCTAAAACCATTGTCGACACACTCAACGCAGGTGCCTTACCTGTGAATGTGGAAGTTGTCGAAGAAAGCACGGTGGGTGCTTTATTGGGTGAAAACTCTTTGTCTCAAAGCTTGAATGCAGGTATCGCTGGCTTGCTCGCCGTACTCGTCTTTATGATTGGCTATTACCGCAAACTAGGACTCGTCGCCAATGTGGGCTTGGTTGCCTATACCTTATTAAGCTATGTCGCTTTGATGTTGGTGGGCGTAACCTTTACGCTGGCTGGGATTGCGGGCTTTATTTTGTCGATCGGTATGGCGGTGGATGCGAACATCCTGATTTTTGAGCGAACCAAAGAAGAGATTGCTCAAGGCAAAGCCTTTAAAAAAGCGTTGTCTCTAGGTTTTGACCGAGCATTACCGTCTATTTTAGATTCCAACTTTACGACGCTCATCACCTGTGCCGTCTTATGGAGCTTGGGGACAGGTTCTGTGAAAGGCTTTGCTGTGACGCTCGCACTAGGCGTTGCCATGAGCATGTTTACCGCCTTGACGGTCACTCGCACGATTTTAGAATTAGCGTTAGGGGCTGAAACCCGTTCACGCATGACATTTTCAAAAGGATAATCCGCTATGACACTCATCACCAACACAGAAACCGCCACAACGGCTCAAGAGACAACCGTCGCATCCAAGCTCAAATATTGGGTGGATATTGTCAAATATCGAGCCGTCTATTTATGGATTGCGGTTGCCATGATGGTACCTGGGTTGGTCTTTATGGGGCTGAACATCGCCCAAACACCGACGCATTCACCGCTGAAACTCGGCATCGATTTTGTGGGAGGAACACTGACCGAAATCCACACGCCGAAAACCGTGCAACAAGAAGACTTGCCCCATATCGCTCACGCTTTGGACGCCTATGAAATTGAAGATGCCGTCGTGCAAATCAATACGCCGATTAAAGTGAATCAAAAGGAAGCAGGGACGGTACTTTCCATTCGCACCAAAATGCTGGATGCCCCCCAAATTAAAACGCTGGATGCCACACTCAAAAACAACGTCGGCGATTTTCAGCTCTTACAACGCAATACGGTCGGCCCTACTTTGGCGAGTGAACTGCTCACCAATGCCTTGTTGGCTCTAGGGTTTGCGTACTTGCTCATTACAGGTTACCTCACCTATCGTTTTCAGTTGGATTACGCCATTTGTGCCTTAGTCGCCTTATTGCACGATACCATCATTGTGCTAGGGATTTTCGCAGGTATGGGCTACCTTGCGAATATCGCCGTGGACAGCCTCTTCATTACGGGGATTCTAACCGTCATTGGCTTTAGTGTGCATGACACGATTGTGGTCTTTGATCGTTTGCGTGAAAATAACCGCTTGATGTTTTCACAGAAAAAGCCTTTTTCTGAGGTGGTGAATGTATCCATCAATCAAACGCTCGCTCGTTCGATTAACACCTCGTTGACTGCTCTATTACCCCTAGCGACGCTTTACTTCTTTGGGGGAGAAAGCACGCAGAACTTGGTGCTTTGCATGGGCTTGGGGATTATCATTGGGGCGTATTCGTCCATTGCGATTGCGTCTTCTCTACTCTGTTGGTGGCGTGAATCTCAAGAAAAAGAGAAGGCGACGGCTCAAGCGGATGCATAACGTGTAACGAAAAGTTACAATCAAGCAAGAAGTCCAAATGTGATTGTTTTATTAAGGTAAGAATGCCTTAATAACCCCCACATTGGAACCTCTCACTATGATTAGTAAAATTCAATCCCAAACACCCAATTATCCTGCACGGAAGCAAGAATGGAGTACAAACCCATCTTCTGAAAACAATTCCCCCAAAACAAATACAGGCATACAAGCTTGGGGTGTTGTAAAACAAACCGAAGCGAAAGTTGCACCCGCTGAAGAAAAAACGCCTTCTCGCCCTGAAACATCAAAAGCAACGCTTAACCCCTTAAGCTATACGAATACAGGGGCTGAGCTTCCAAAAGCACCTGTACCACCTATTGCATTTAACCCACCAGTATTAAACACCCCTCAAGCAATAGAGACCTGGAATACCATTCAAGCGAACACCTTTATGCCTGTTCCGCCTAGCCTAAATGGCGTTACTTTACCAACAGCAACAACATCGGCCAATCCTTATGGCGGAGGCAGTTCGCTCGGATCCAGTGTGTTTTCAAATAGTCTAGGTTCGCTCGGACTTGGCTAGCGTAACAATTTCGTTACACAGATAAAAACATTGACGTGGACGTTAGGGTTTTGTTAGACTGATACTAAAGAAGATCGGCACTTGTCTGATGCTTGTTCTAAAATTGTCTGCTTGGTAACTATCATGCCTGCTCTGTCGTCTGTAAAATCACCGCTAAAATCACCCGATGCTCTTATGACCATTGGCACCCTCGCTAAAGCCTGCGGTGTCACCGTGCGTGCCTTAAGATATTACGAAGAATTACAGTTGATTTGTGCCACGCAACGTAGCGAAGGAGGCTACCGTCTTTACGATGCGTCCAGCACCAAACGGATTGCGGCGATCGTCACCTTGCAGGACTTGAACTACTCGCTCGACGATATTTTGGAGATACTCGGTGTGGCGGAACCCAATAATACCTTGCCTTTAAAGGCTCAACGTATTGCACGTAGTCGCCAGCTCTTAGAGCGTCAACACCAGTGCTTAAGCGAAAAGCTTGCGAGCCTCACCGCCTTGCAGACCGATTTATCCAAACGTTTGACGGTGCTTGAAACCCAATGCACCCCCTGTAATACCCATAACCCCGATGCGGGGGCGTGTCAAGGCTGTGAACATCAAGACACGCACTGGCATTAAGCACCTATTAACTCAGAAAAAGGATTCCCCATGACCAGCACCCTAGACGTCATTAACGAAGATTATAAATACGGATTTACCACCGACATGCCCATGGAAACCTTTGCCAAGGGCTTAAATGAAGACGTTATTCGTGCGATTTCAGCCAAGAAAAACGAACCCGACTGGATGCTCCAATTTCGCCTAGATGCCTACAAACAATGGCAAAAAATGGAAGAACCGACTTGGGCGGATGTTCAGTATGATCCCATTAACTATCAAGATATTACTTATTATTCTGCTCCGAAAAACTTGCCGAAAAAGCAAAGTTTGGATGAGGTGGATCCTGAATTGCTGGCGACCTTTGAAAAGTTGGGGATTCCCTTGAATGAACAGAAGAAGCTCGCCAACGTCGCCGTGGATGCCGTCTTTGACAGTGTGTCTATTGCCACGACCTTTAAGAAAGATCTCGCCAAGCACGGCGTGATTTTCTGTTCCATTTCAGAAGCCCTAGAAGAGCATGCGGATTTAGTTAAGCAGTATCTCGGCTCCGTCGTGCCAGTCACCGACAATTACTTTGCCGCCTTAAACGCCGCCGTTTTCACCGACGGTTCCTTTGTCTACATCCCTGAAGGCGTCACCTGCCCCATGGATCTGTCCACCTATTTCCGCATCAACACGGAAGAGTCGGGGCAATTTGAACGCACCTTGATTATCGCCGACAAAAACGCCAAAGTCAGCTATCTGGAAGGCTGTACGGCTCCTGCTTTTAGCACCAAACAATTACACGCCGCTGTGGTTGAACTAATCGCCTTAGACGACGCCGAAATTAAGTATTCCACCGTGCAGAACTGGTTTGCGGGCGATCCCAAAACAGGAGCAGGCGGAATCTACAATTTTGTGACCAAACGCGCCCACTGTAAAGGCGATCGTAGCCGTGTGTTTTGGACGCAAGTGGAAACAGGTTCCGCCATTACATGGAAGTACCCCAGTTGCGTGCTAAAAGGCGACGATTCGGTCGGTGAGTTTTACAGCGTAGCACTCACGAACCACTTTCAGCAAGCGGATACTGGCACCAAGATGATCCACATCGGCAAGAACACGAAAAGCCGTATTGTGTCTAAAGGCATTAGTGCAGGGGTTTCTAAGAATTGCTATCGTGGGTCGGTGGTGATTAAGCCCAAAGCCGAGAATGCTCGTAATTTTACGCAGTGCGACAGCATGTTGATCGGCTCGACCTGTTCAGCGAATACGTATCCTTATATCAATGTGGAAAATCCCACGGTGCAGTTGGAACATGAAGCGTCGACGTCTCGTATTAGTGAAGATCAGTTGTTTTACTTCCAAAGTCGAGGCATCCCGATGGAAGAGGCGGTCACGGCGATTGTCAACGGCTTTTGTCAAGATGTCTTTAATGAATTGCCTGCGGAATTTGCCGCCGAAGCCACGAAATTACTCTCTCTCAAGCTTGAAAATAGTGTCGGTTAACCAATGAATCAATGTAAAGGAAATACCATGCAAGTCCAAACACGAATGTCGCCTCTTTCTCCCCCGTCTAATCAGCGGTCAGGGCATATCCGTATAACGCCAGAAGCAGGGGAAGCAATCCTCATTAAATCCGCAGAAGACGTTACAACTCATTGGGAGAAATTGCCTCAATGGTTGACGCATCAACTTAATCAGCAAGATG
>JAJTHC010000038.1 GCA_021299615.1 Vampirovibrionales bacterium | reverse complement strand
TTATTACAGTAAGAAATCCCCTATGTTCAAAAGTAAAAAAATAACACTTTTTTCTTAAAAACCTTTCCTGTTCATTTTAGTGAATTACCCCCATTCACCTTAAACTACATAACCCCCCTTTAAATAATTAGAGAGATCCCCTTACTATGTCTGGAATCGTCAGCTTTGCTATGGTGCAACGAAATACATCGCTTTTGTATGATTATCGTTGGCAACAACAACTCCTTTCCCAAGCACAACAGAACTTAGTGCAAACATCCTTTGCCTTGAACGCCGTAGGTCAAGACTTAGAAAGTGGTTCAACGTATTACACCTTATTTCAACAACAACTGGCCGCTATTAACCAACTTGAAAAGCAAATTGCGTTGCAAATGGCTCAACTTCAGCAAAATATAGAAATCTTAGAAAAAGATTCAGAAGGTCAACAAAAAATCGTCGACAAATGGCGAGAAAAAGCCTTTAGCTATTTTGCGTAACGCTTTGTCGATTCATTAAAATTTCCATAGCCCCCCCTTTCACGCTAGCCTCTCTCTCTACTGGTGTGGAAGGGGGATTGTGGCTTTAAGGCATTGCCTGAAAGGCTTGCGGATTCATGGCTTCGCTTTTTAGCGAAACCTTAATCCGCTTCTTCTGACGTAACACCTCTAAACGTAGCGTCTTGCCGATGCCTTCCTTCCGAACGACATCCTGAAACGCCTTAGGCGTTAGCACATCGACCCCTTGCACTGATTGAATGACATCACCCAATTGCAAACCTGCCTTCGATGCGGGCGAATTCGGCACCACTTGCCCCACCACAACACCCTTCACCGCAGGAAACAAGTCCAACTGCTCGATGATGTCTGGCGTAAGTTCAGACAGCATCACACCCACATAGGCTCGCTTGACCTGCCCGTGAGTAATGAGTTCATCCGCCACTTGCTTGACGGTGTTTGAGGGTATGGCAAAGCCGATGTTCTGCCCGTTGCGTAAAATTGCCGTGTTAATGCCGATGACTTCGCCGTATAAATCGACCAAGGCACCGCCTGAATTACCAGGATTGATGGCGGCATCCGTCTGCACAAAGGGGACTTCTTCATTCAAATCAGGCACTCGGCGAGCCATGGCGGAAACAATGCCGAGCGTCACGGAATGATCAAAGCCCAGTGGTGACCCCATGGCAAGCACCCAGTCGCCTGTTCGTAATTGAGCGGAATTACCGAGTTTCGCCGCTTTCAACTTGCCCAGTGGGGACTTTAATTGAATCACCGCCAAATCCGTCAACGGATCGTTACCCACGAGTTTGGCATTATAAACCTTCCCGTTATTCAGACGCACCTGCAGATCAGTCGCCCCTTGCACCACATGATTATTAGTGATGATGTATCCCTTTTGGGCATTGTAAATAACACCACTGCCTTGACCGCCCTGTTCTTGAGGTGCTGGAAAAGGAAAGCCTTGATTTCCGAAAAAGTAACGAAACAGTTCATCTTCCGCCGTGATGCCTTGACCGCCTTGTGGACGGATCCGAACTTCGATGTTCACCACGCTTGGGGCGAGGGATTCTGAAATATCCGCCAGTACGCTTGAAAAGGGGCTATTAATCGCTTGGCGTGTTTCACGAGAGGGGGCAGGCACGGCAGTCGACGCATGATTTTCCATAGGAGAAAACGGTTCTTTTAGGCTACTTAACAAGTGTGGAAAGAACTGAAACGCCAAGCTGGTGCCAGCAAGCATCACAGCGATAAAGCTCAACGTCAAGGGCAAGGCGGAAGGACGGCGTTGACGAAAGTTTAATACGTTAGATGTTTGGACATTTGTGGACTCAAAAGTCATAGTTATTTCCTTTACAGCTTTGTGTCGTGTTCTGGTATTTTAAATAATTTCCCTTACAGTGTCTATACTTTGTCGCTGCGATTTTTTTGTTCTTTATGTAGGTCTTTCTACACGCCCTCACAAAAAAATCTAGGCTCCTAGAATCCACCTATACGCTATTCAATCTAAGAAATGGTATTATTCATTGTATCAAAAAATACAACATTCAGCCACAACTGAGCCAGTGTAAGATCTTCAGGCGTGGTAATTTTAAGATTTCGACGGCTACAAGGCAACAAACGCAAGGCACTTTCTGTGCCGAAATGACGCTCCAGCAGTTCGGCATCATCCGTGATGTTCGCATCCCACGACACGGCTTGATGCGCCTCCCACAACGGTTGCCAGCGAAAGACTTGGGGGGTCTGCACCGTCCACAAGGTGTGGCGTGCCACCGTGCCTTCAATGAGCGTCGACTCGTCTTTGACGTTCACTCGCTTCAAGGTATCCGTTAAGGGATGCCCTGCTATAACCCCTTTCAAGTCAGGGGACGCTTCTAAAACGTGTATTGCCGAAGCTAAAAAATCTAGCGGTAAAAGCGGTCTGGCTCCATCGTGAATCACGACGACATCGGCAGAACTTCCTTCCGCAAGGCTGTGAATATAAGCCAGTCCTGCTTGCACAGACGCTCGCCTATCCCTCCCCCCCTCCACCAAAAATATCGGCGTATTCGGGAAGCCCACTTGCACGCTTTCAACAATGGCTTTGAATTCAGGCAAGGCAAGTTTAGAAGCGGTTATCACCACGCCTTCAAACGCCATAGAATCGAGCAAGGCACGCAGGCTATGTTCTAGCACGGATTTACCGTTCAGCAGGCTTAACAGTTTGTTCGTTGGAAGGGCAATGCCCTTCGTTTTGGCATCCGTTTGAAAGCGTTGGCTTAGTCCGCCTGCAGTCAGCACTGCCCATGTTTTTAAATTGGGGCTTTGCACCCTCTCCCTTTGGGAGAGGGCTGGGGTGAGGGATTTGGGATGTTTAATCACAGGGTCGATGCCTCCGCCTTAAAATGTTGGAAGCTTTTTTCTTCGTACAAGCCTTCACGAAAGCCGTCTTGCCACTGAACGGATGCGTAAGGGGCTTGATTGACACTGGCTTCCACCACGCCGATTTCATAAAAACCTACGGTTTCTAAGACCTCTTGGTGCTTCAACCAAGCGTCTTTGGGAACGCTTGCCACGAGATGAAAATCTTCGCCTCCGTAAAAGAGTAGATCCAGCGTGTCGACTTCTTCAAAATGGATTTCCGCCAGCAATAATTCGGCGGAAACAATAAGCTTGGAACCATCTACCGTAAAGTGTGTGCCACTGGCTTTGGCACACTTAATCAGGGCATCAGCAAGCCCGTCGCTGGTATCCATTAAAGACGCTTGGGGGATGAGTCTTGCCAAGCACTGCCCTGCTGTAAGCTGAGCCACAGGCGTTTTAAATTGTTGAAGGGCTTGCGGAAACAAGGAGGTATCCTTTTCTCGGGTGAGGAGCTTACACCCCAAACCCGCCAAGCCTGAATGCCCTGTCGCTAAAATGATATTACCGACTTGGGCGTCGCTTCGGGTGAGCTTGACATGAGCAGGGGCTTCACCCATGACGCTAAGGCTCACCACCCAGTGCGAGCCTCTGGTGGTGTCGCCTCCCCACAATTTGAGTT
>JAJTHC010000219.1 GCA_021299615.1 Vampirovibrionales bacterium | reverse complement strand
ATAGGAGCATATCACCACTTTTTTAGTTTGTTCAAATGGATTTTTATCGCCGTTACGAAAGGCTTCATTGTACGTTTTGGCATCCAACACAATAGACGCTAAATTAAACTTGTCTTCCATCTCATTCGCCCATTGCTTCCGTAAAGAAGCAGGACAAATAACAAGTAAGCGTCGTTTACGTTCTGCCCACAATTGACATAAAACGATGCCTGCTTCAATGGTTTTGCCCAAGCCCACTTCATCCGCTAAAATAACGCCTTTTAAAAAGGGGGATCGTAAGGCAAACAAGGCGGCTTCAATTTGGTGGGGGTTTAAATCTACGCAGGAATCAAACAAGCATCGAGAAAGTTTTTCAATCTCGTTTTCAGTTCCCTGTTTTAAAATATCGTGTGCAAAATACTTGCTATGGTAACGAGTCATGTAAAGGCTCTTTGTTATAAGTTGATATAGTTTGATTATACAGGCAAGACGCCTTTTAATCTAGTCGACGGCCTCCCATTGTGCATATCTCAAAAGAAAAGTCGCCTTCTATTTTTTACCGCCGATTTTTTGCTAAGCCCCCAGTAAGAAGGGGGTGGGCTTTTTATCCCGTCTAAGTGTCTTTTAATCCACCCCACAACATGCTATAATACCTCTAACCAACACGGAGGGCATGGCATGAAGAACGCACTGGCAACGTATCCCATATTTGAACGCACCGACGAAAACCAGTGGAAGCTTGCCAACGACGACGGCATCCCGATGTTGGCGACCCTATTTGGCACCACAAGCCCCGCCCTTGCCATGCACTGGCTTCACCAATATATGAACACGTTTCCTAGTGCGTCAAAAAATGCCTCAATCGAACTCGACCCTAACATGCTTGTGCAATACCTCCACGATATACAGGCACAATCAAGCACCGAAGCCTTGCTTGCCTTAAATATGCTCATGCTTCAAGAACAAACCTTTATGATGAGTGGACGTTTGAAAGATCAAAACTACCATAGCGGTTTTAAAGTCTTCACCAATTGTATTTTAAAGTTAAGCGGTGCCTTTGCCAAGCAAGCCGAAGCACTCGCCAAGTTACGAGGCAAGTCGGGCAATACCTTCTTGCAACAAGTGAATGTAAACGACGGCGGGCAAGCGGTCGTGACGCAAGGGACGTAAAAAATGGAAGTCCTACCCCTTGTCCCAAAACTTCACTTTTTCAAGCCTTGTGGAGCCACCAGTAAGCGTTCAGGCTTGCCATGTTCACAACCAGCGATGAAGAACGGTCGGTGTCGCTTTCATGGGGGTAAGTCAACAGGGGCGAAAACGTCTCAAGGCAAGCAGGCTCAACGACAGGCGAATCTTAAGGCGGGCTTGCATACGAAAGAAGCGATTGCCGAACGTCAAGAAGTGCGGGAACTTTTGAATCAGTGTAAGGCGGTCTTGCGTCAAGTTTAGAATTGTAAACTTTCGCAGGTTTCGAAATCGCAGGCGGGGCGATTTGAAAAACCGTTTAGAAAATATATGCACCTATCCCCCTTTTCTAATTTTCTCCAAAGGGGGGGGGGAGGGGCGGGGTAAAAACAATTTGAAAATATAGTGTAAACCGCATGTTGGCAACATTCACGCATCCGTGTTTGGAAGGTTTTGGGTAAAACGTGAGGGACGCTTGCAAATTGACGGGGAAAAGCTATAACCCCAATTCAGATTTTCAGCCTTTACCCATTGCTATCCGATACATCCACATTTCACAACGAAACAAGGCTTCAGGGCTTTCGTTCTTAGCATCACGCCAAATGGCATAAAAGGGATTTTTATAATAGCTAGAATCCCGTGAACGATAATGTACCAAGTCGTGGCAATCACGACAGTGAAAGCCCTTCCACAAGGCTTGATGATGCAAGTACAGCATCCCAAGACGGCTAAGGCAAGCGGGGCAAGTCAGCCACCACCGATGCCCACCGTGTACCAGCGTCGTTTATTGGCAGTCAATTGTAAAGGCGTAAGGGGTTTTTGTACCGTCTTGATCTGTTACGGTGTAGTTGGTTTGAATTTTCAAGCCCTCGTTTTCAATTACCCACCAGCTATAAGAATTATTTCCCCTTGTTGTTGAACCTGATGTCCATGGTTTAAGAAAGCCTTGCTTGTTCAGGGAAATAATATCTAAGGCAAGGCAATTTTCTATAATGCCTTTGGGGGTGCCGTTCCAGCCATGCCGACCGCTTCCATAGCCTCCCATGTGTAAACCTCCTTTTCGTGTGGATTTACCAAAATCATTACCTTTATCTAATCTAAGAGTCTAGCAGATGAAGCCCCCCTCCACAAAGCCAGTCATGTAGCTTTGTGTTAAAATAGGTTATGCTTTAAAATCAGAACAATGGAAGATGCCCCCTATGCTAAACGATGCTGAACTTAGAGAAGTCACCAAGCTGATACAAGAAGGTAAGCCCCTGCCTGATAAATACCGCTTTTTGCTATTTGACGATAAACGAGAAGTGGAATTGGTATGGAACGGTAAAACCGCCGATGTGTGCAACGTGGTACTGCCCTTTCAAACCATTGAACAGGTGGATGAACCCCGAAACGAAGCTGAAATAGCCTTACAACTAGGCTTGTTTGACCAACATTCAGGCAGGCAAAGCGGAGGCTGGCACAACAAGCTGATTTGGGGAGACAACAAGCTGATTTTGTCTTCATTGAAAAGTGGGGCATTGCGGGAAGAAATTGAAGCCCAAGGGGGGCTAAAGCTGATTTACATTGACCCGCCTTTTGATGTGGGGGCGGATTTTAGTATGGATATTGAAATAGGGGGCGAAACCCTAACCAAAAAACCGAACATTTTAGAAGAAATAGCTTACCGAGACACATGGGGGCGTGGGGCAGACAGCTTTATTAGCATGTTGTATGAACGCCTAGTGCTGATGCGGGATTTACTGGCGGATGACGGCAGTATTTATGTGCATTGCGACTGGCGAATGAATGGATATATACGGCTTCTTATGGAAGAAATTTTTTCAAAAGAAAACTTTATGAACATGTTAGTTTGGAAAAGAGATTCTGCAGCTAAAGGAGCGAAAAAAACATCGAAGCAATGGTCGAGAGAAGGAGATGAAATACTTGCCTTTAAAAAAACTTGCTCTTCAACGTATAACACTGTTTATCTTGAGGAATTAACAGATACACAATTACGAGAATACATGTATGAAGATACAGATGGTCGAAAATTTAAGAAGGTTACTTTGGGGGACTATTCAGAAACTTCAATACAATCTTTTCGAGAGCAAAACTTAATCTACAAAACCTCATCTGGTCGTGAGTATAAGAAGTATTATTTAGATGAAGCACGGTATGCAATAGGTTCAATATGGACTGATATAGTCAATCTTTCTAAGGGACAAAAAGAAAAGGGTCTGGTAAACTTTAGAGAGGATTTTTCCTCAATTCCTTTAACAGAATAGCATAGATATTTTGAGTTCTCAAATTAAATCGCCACTCACATTCTTTCAAATGCAAATAGAATGTTTGGTCGCTTAATCCATTAAATT
>JAJTHC010000100.1 GCA_021299615.1 Vampirovibrionales bacterium | reverse complement strand
GCAGTATTCAACACACGAAAAAGCTGAGTCAAAAAACTTCCTACATCTGAACCGTCGACGTTGGTTTTTTGTTCCAAGCACCAGCGAAAGTGGTCTTTGTCAAAAATACCAATATCTTCGGCATAACACAGGAACATGATACGCACTAAAAACAATTTATTGGCGTATTCGTCGTATCCGTTTTCCAGTAAAGCTTTAGACAAGTCACCAAGGCGACCGGCGGCTTTAATGTTAATGGGGTCTTCATCTTTATAACGCACGACTTCTCGCCCCGTCATAAAGTTAAACAGGTGAATGTGTTGATGCAAGTCTTCTGTTAAAAAGCGATGCCGTTCTTGGGTTTCGACATTTTCAAGCACCATGTGTTTAAAATCGCTCACCATCACGAATCGGGGTAATTCATCTTGCGGAATGGTTTCAAAATAGTCGTAGGCTTGAGTTAAGGCTTTTTCAAGATTTTCGCCTGCACTTTTATGTTCAGCGAGTAGTTGCCCTTTCCAAAAAACGTCAACGAATCCGCCTTGCTTGTTTGTGAAGCGTTTGGCTTGTTTTTCAAAAACCGCTTTTTTACGGCGGTCAATGCCGAACACGTTAAAAAAGGCGTTCCAAAAGCTGTCTTTTTCGGCACGTTCTCGGGTTTCGTTTTTCCAGTCTTGTCCGAATTGTATGGCTCGGCTTTTAATTTCTTGGGGGCTTAGCATCATGTGAATCGATTCCTTCTCAAGAATACTATTCTAGCACAAATAAAACCCAAATCCCCAACGATGAGCTAATCGCCGACCTTATACGCTTTAAACGAGGGAATAGCGTATAGGTGTATTCTAGGAGCCTAGACTCGCAGATGTGTGAGGTTTACAAAGACGACCATAAGCACATCGAGAACCCGAGCGACTATTCTCGCGGACTGCTTTCTATTAGAATCCGCAGGGCCGAAAACCCTGCTTCAACCGCTTGTTTTAAGGGTGCCAAATTAGGAGCTTTGTAATATTCTAAGCCGTCAAAAAAGGTTTGAGATGATGACTTTTCAAAAGCATCCACAGCGGTAACAGGCAAACCTAAATCAGATGCCAACATCTGCACCTTGGGGTCATAGTCTAAGGCATAAACATCGGTTTGATTCAGCAAAGCCGCCACTAAAGCGTGGTATCGCATGCCTACCACCCAATGCACACTGGCAAAGGTCGTCAAGGCTTGGGTTTGAGGCACATGTTTTACCCTAATTTTGGCTTGAGCCTCTTGTGGTAAGGCTTGACGAAGACGTTCTTCAAAAGTCAGTAGGAAGGGGGCATCCATGGCATCTTCACAAGAAACCAAGGAAAGTTCAATATTTAAGCCTTGGCTTGCTTGAGTCAAGACGCTTGCCAAATGTTGAGCCAACGCCTGTTGATTCCCCACACTAAAACGATAATGCGGACGCAAACTTACTGCGACTTTCCACACGGATCCGCCTTGCCCACGCATGGGATTCGGCGTTTTGTGACGGCTGGCATTTAGGGGAGGAAGCAACCAGACTGCATCCGCTGTGAGCATGGGTATTTGACCAGTCAAGTCTTCGACAAGCTTGGCACTTTTTTCATCTCTTACCACGACAAAATCACACGCATTTAAGGCAAAACCTGCTAGCTTTCGTGTCAACGATTCATTTAAAGGGCCGACACTGGTGAAGGCGTGCATTACTTTAAGTCCAAACAAGCGAGCCAAAAGCATCATAGCACCGTAATAAATTACACTATTCGGACCTGTAGAGTCTTGCAGTAAGCCACCGCCACCACTAATGAAGCCATGACTGCGAAGCAGGGTAATAAAGACTTGAAGGGGGTTATAGCGATGCACGGCACCCAAGCCGTAGCGTTGCCGTGTGCAAGCTGGCGACGCTGAAAGCACGGTAAGTTCATAACCGTATTGCTGAAACAAACGACTTAGGCTCAACAGAATGAGTTCGTCTCCGAAATTGTCGAAGCCGTAGTATCCATTTAGGATCAAGCGTTTGGGTGTCATTTTTTCCTCACTCATTTGCTAAGGTCACAGTTATTAGTTTAAGCCTGATATAGGCTCTCGTCAACAGGACAAGGCTGACTCCCTTTTGTTTTAAAGAATCACTCCTTCGTTGTCGCTATTTAATCGTTTGTCCCCATTTCAAAACTATGAAACCTCACACAAGGGCGTATTTATCTTCAAAGAAAAGCTAACCTTTAGATGCTCAAAAGCCTTTGGCAAATCCTCTATATTGAGTATATGAATCGAGAGAAAACGAACGAGAGAAACACCAAGTCTACTAAGCACAAGGGACATTTAAGCACCTAAATAACATAGCAGATCCCCAATATGATTGAATAAGAATGAAAGACCCAATCCCCCCTACCCCCTTCTTCTTTTTTTAGTGATGAGAGAAAAATAAAACCTAGACTTCTACACACACCATTAAACATAGGGACACGTTGCGACCGTTCCCCTGTTTCAGAAGATCCTTTTTACACGTCCCCCCTTGCACATAATGACAATCGATACAACATAACACGCATGAAGAACCCGACAGAGCGAAAGAGAATCCACACCATGACACAACAGCCTAACACCGAACCCCTCTATAAAGAACCTCGCTTCCCGCAAGAAGACACCCGCCATGATGTGACCGTTACGCCTATACGACGTGGACTCAAGCAACGCATCACGCATCGCAAGCACCCTGCACGTATTACACCTAAAAAATCGGAACATCACGATGCACAACGCCCCAGCCCTCAACGATTGGAAGCGTCTACACAGGCGTTGCAAACAGGCAAGGGCTTCATGCAAGCCTTGCAATGGAATGAGGCGATCCCGTATTTGAGTGAAGCAGTAGATTTGAATCCGAAGTCGGTGGCGGCGTGGCACGCCTTGGGGCAGGCGTATCACGCTTTAGACGTCCACGAACTTGCCTTTGATGCCTTTCAAGAAGTCTTGCGTTTGGATCCCTTTAACGCAAGCGTGTTAAAGCCTTTGGCAAACTTGAGCGAAACCCTGCGAGTGTGGGACAAGGCGGTTCACTATTTTCAGCGATTCATCAGCCTATTTGAAGCGAGTGAAAGCGACTACTTCGCTTATGCGGTTGCCCTTGAACACCAAGAACGCTATGCCGATGCCATTGCCGTGTATGACACGCTTGTGGCGAAAGATGCGAAGCACTTGCCTGCCCTAAACAACCGTGCAGGATGCTACATGAACTTGAATGAATACGAACAAGCCATTGCGGGGTTTCGTCATGTGTTGAGGCTCATGCCCAACTTCTCACGAGCCATCTTGGGTTTGGCGATTGCTCAAGACATGGCAGGTCAGCCTGCCCATGCGATACTAGGGTATCATCGTTATTTACACTTGCAACCTTCTGGCGGTCATGCCCAAACCGTGCAAGAACGCCTTGAAGAGCTTCGTTCGGTTCGGTAGAAGGCTTACCCTAGATAGAAAAAGAGTTTCAAGCAAGATATAGTGTTTTAAAGAGTTTTCTGTACTTAGGCTATTCTAGGAGCCTAGATTATTTTGTGAGGGCGTGTAGACAGACCTACATAAAGAACAAAATAATCGTAGCGACAACGTATACACACTGTACAGGAAAATCTAAACTTGGCTATAAACCAGATACTTTTATTTTATCTACTAATTTAGCAATAACATCACTTACATATTGTCCACGGGAAAAACCTAATAGTTCTGCCACATCAGTTTGACTGATCCCGTATATTTTATTTAAAATAAATGCTTGAATATTTCTTGCATTAACTTTTATATCATATTCTTTTATCATAGCCTTAAAATGTGCTTCCACTGCTTTTTTCTCTATATAATCGCTGAAGGCTCGAACCTTAAGTCCCTCTTTTGCAAGATCTAGATCAATATCTTCTCTCGACGAACCAGTACCTTTAAGCTCTAAAGGTAAATTTCGCATCAAGTAAGAATAGAGAAAATTTTCAAAAATCTTTAAATCATTCAAGGCGGCTTCGGTTTGGGAGGCATTTACTTTAGCTATTTTCTTAGGCTTCTTATTTATTTCATCACCAAAAAGATTAGGATTATTTTCAATAACGGTATCATATAATTCCTTCATTCGGGCATATGTTTCATCATCTAGATCAAAGGAGTGAGGCGGATTTTTCAAAGTCGGAGCTTCTAATGAATCTAGTATAGAAGAAGGCTCGCCTTCTGAATAATATGTAGGTGCATCTATTGAAAGATGCCCAAGAGTGATTTCAATATTACCTAAATATTTCTGAACCGTGCTTAGACGAATTCTTTCTAGATCTGGATTTTGGTTAATCTCTTCCACAATTTGCTCTGCCGTAATCGTTTTGCGAGGGTTGGACTTTTGTAGTCTGCTTAAGGTTTCTTTTATGTCAAGATCTCTAGTCGTCGGCGAGATGACTAAATGCTTTTTAACGTAACTTATGATGCGATGTTTTATATGCTGGCCCACAAAGTCACGCTTTAAATCACCATTTGTATTGCTCAATCCAATCCGAATCTCATCCTTTCTCAAAGCTTCAGCTATAATATAATGGGCTTCCGCTTTTAAATCTTCTCTTGCCTCTCGGCTCTTGGGAGCGTAACGAAAGGCAAGTGAATCGATCACAGAGCTCATATCTTTAATACATTTTAATATCAGTGCATCAATCTGACTTTTGTTAAGTTTTGGTTCTGTTTTCTTTGTTGCTATTGTTTTTTCTGATCTTCCTTCAGGTATTTCACTTGGTTTTTGTCCAATTCGCTGAGATTTATTAGGGATGTTTATGAATTTAAATTGTAGTTGCATAATCTTTCCTTTACAGTTTCCATATAATTTAATTGAGTTCAGAAAAGCTAATCCTAAAAGCTTATATGTGGAGCTTATAATTTCCTGTACTTGTCTATACTTTGTCGCTACGATTATTTTGTTCTTTATGTAGGTCTGTCTGGACGCCTTACAAAATAATCTAGGCTCCTTGTTTAGCCTAAGTACGGAAAACTCTTTAAAACACTATACCAGTAAAGTACTTTAAAACTTAATACGTGTAAAATACTTTTCTTCTTTAGTTACAAAATGTAAAGACCCTGCAATAAAAGGCGTCACACTGTTTTTATTAAGATGACCCTACTGTTCAAATAACGTTTAAAACGACACTGTTCAACACCTATTTTTAACGACGCTTCTTCTGCTGGTACAGATAAAGAGTCTCTTGTTCTAAATTGTGCGTCCTACCCCCCAAGACACCCTAGAGATACCATTGCTATGATTTATAATACTGTTTATGCAAATCCCTATCCAAAAACTGGCTATTCGCCTTACCCTCAACCAACGAGGATGATGCCTCAAGTTAATAACCGTACACAAATTACCAATAACACCTTTTATAATTACGGTGGAACCATTTACAACAATGGTTCAAACTATAATCGATACCCCTCTTACATGAATCCCAATACGACGTATGCTTACGCTCCTACTTTCCCACCTGTATCTAATTTACCAACGGTTCAACACCGATCGGTATGGGGGGCGAGTAGCCGAAGTACAGAAGGTTTTGAAACAGGTTTTGGCGATCGAGCAAGCGATCCAAGATATGCGTCTGTTTACTACAGACCTGCCCCTCCCCCAGTAATACGACCCGTCACACCGAAGCCCACACCTGTTCCAGCTCCTCCGCCGACGCCTCGTAAGTTGGTTGCTGCCAACGAGCATTCCAGCTACTGGGGAGACCCCCACGTTGCCGATGCGGATCGTAGCGATAAAGGCAATAAGCGTCAAGACAATTTTGTCGTTAAAGGTGACGGCATCTTTAACCTGTTGACGGATAGAAATATCAGTTTAAACGCTCAACACAAGAAGTACGATCAGTTTGCCATAGAAGTGACGGATCAAATCGGGCTTCGTATTCCTCATGCCAACATTACCTTTAGTGCTTACGGTACGCCCCAACTCAACGGAGAAGCCTTAGCGATTGGTGAAAAGCCATTGCCCAATCAAAGCAAAATCAAGTGGGATGGCACCACCTTAAGCGTAACATCTAGTGATTCGAGTGAATACAATGTATCTGTTAGCATTGTGGATGCTGGTCATAAAAACCCTGATGGTTCAGCGATTAAGTACCTCGACACGGATCTTAGCACCAAGGGTGCTGGCGTCGGCAACGACGGCGTAATGCCGAGTGGTATTTTAGGCGAAGGCTTCGATGAAGACAATGAAGCTCGTTCGGCGTTGAAGAAAGATCTTTCCACTTATAAGCGTAATGGTCTTTTAGGTTAAGCCTCCACAAAAGTCCTGTTCCCTCTCCTTGAGGAGAGGGCTAGGGAGAGGGCGGATTTTCAAAACCCTTGTTTATACCAATTAAACGATTAAATAGCGTCTGGCGTCTTCGTTGTCGCTCGGGTTCTCGATGTGCTTATGGGGTCGTCTCTGTACACCTCGCCCATCTGCGAGTCTAGGCTCCTAGAATCCACCTATACGCTATTCAATCGTTTAAATGGTATAAGAACCAACAGATCTACTTTATCGTCGAAAAAAGAGCATCAAAATTGCTTGAGATGTCTTAATGTCATTAACACTTCATATTATTTGAGGTACACTGTTCCTGTGATGCGTCTTATTCACAAATAGGCCCATTCTAAGCGTTAATGGTTTTATGCCTTATGATCACTGGTGTCGTTTCGACTCTAAAGCTCAATTTATCCCAACATCCAGATATGAACGCCTTCAACGGAGAAGGATCTACTGATGCGAAGAAGAAGCGTCGTCATCACTTTCACCTGCCTGAAAATAGGGTTCTAGAAAATAGCCTTATCATTGCTGGGGGAAGCTCCTTAATTGGCTTACTCGCCTTTTGGAAACATTGTCAAATGACGCCTGAAAAGGGTTTATATCGTAGTATTAATGCCCAAAGCATACCAGTACTTTCTAATTTACGCTTACCTAAAAGCGGTATGAGTTTGGTCGATATTACTTCCGTAGGCATGACGTCTATTAACTCAATAGCACGCATCTTTTTTGCATTGCTAACGCATCAGCACACCTTTGAAACCATTGGTTTAGAAGCTTTAACACGTCTAAGCACCATTAGCCTAATTAAAGCGGTGAAGGGTAATAAAAATAAAGAAGGTGAAGAATCTCTATTAAGCATTAATCGCTGGTTTCTGAATTACATGATGAAACCTAAGAATCTGACTCGAAAAATTGACACCCCTGTTAAAGAAGCACCATGGGTGCAATTTAACTTTAACTGGCGAAACACCGTAGGTTTAGCCATTCAAGAAATGTGTGGTTTGAATACACCCTTTGAAGTCATGTTTCCCCACATCAAAACCCCACCTGACAAGGCAGGTACTTTAGTGGATGCTGAAATTCAAGCGTTCCGAAAACGCTTAACCCTTGAAAATACCGAACTTGATATTTTCAACGCTATGACGAAAGGCGTTACAATTCAAAAAGCATATAACAAAGCCAAGCAAGGGTTTCAAAATGCCTTAGCGTCTCCTAAAGAAGTCATTTCTATAAGAAAAGCTTACGAAACATTTGCAGATGCTCAATATCAATACAACCACCATTTTCACAATCTTCGCTATACGCAAAGCAATGAAGGGGTGAAAGACCACTGGGTAGGGCGTGAAAGCCGAGAGGCTTTTGAAAAAGCCGTAGAAGCCTTAACAGGTCAAAAGCCTGATGCCACGTCATTAAACGAACAAACGCAACACTTATGGAAGGCGTTAGACGCTAAAAATGAAAAGCAAAATAAACTTTCCATTATTCCGCGTCATTCTGATGAAGTGGATTGGGAAAAGCAACTCACCGTTTTAGGTCAGCGAGAAGCCCAAAAAAGCTTACAAGTTCTTAGAGATGACTTAAAAGCAGGAATACTGTACCCTTTACTAAAGGAACAAATGGAAAAAGTCTTGATTTTACAAGACGGTAAAACAGGCATAGCGAAAGATACACCAAGACGCTTAATGGATATTTTCTTACCCTACTTAAAAGAAGCCACCAAGTACTTTCGCTATGACGCCAAGGATCTTCAGCTGATTAAAGCCTTAAAAGAAAAAAATCCCAGTATACCAACCCCTGTAAATCTGTACGATTTAAGTGAAGAAGGTATGCTTCAACTCTTTAATGGCTTTATGGAAGACTTGGATGCTTTAAATACACCTATAAGCCCTATACGCCCCCGTGAATTCGCTATGGAAGAAGGCTTCGGCATTTCTACTAAAAAACCACTAACCGATGCTGAAAAATTAAAACTATTTAGAGCAAAAGCCCATGAACGTCTTTCTAAATATCTTGACTTCAAAGAAGAACAAAATCTTACACTAAATCAATTTTCTTTTGAAGCCAACAATGCTTATAACGAACTAATTGAATCTTGTGTTAAGAGCTACATGGAAGCACAAGCCAAAAGTTCTAAAGAACTGAAGTTTGATTATTACCTTGCCCAAGCTTTTGGGGAAGCACGAACGTTAAACACAAAAAAAACCTCTAAACACGAAGGGGACTCTCCCCAACTGTTTACAGGAAAAGTGTTTGATCCGCTAGATGCTGCCTTTAAACTGAATGAACGTATCAACGATATTGATCAGTACAAACGTAATAATGCAGCCAAATCGGTCATTCAAGTTGCGTTCCAAACAGCCGTCACCGCTTTTGTGTTAAGCAATGTATTATTCTTCATTGTGTACAATTCTTTCTCTCGTTTGGATCCCGATTACAAAGGTCATGGCAAAATCCCCTTGAACGACTGGCTTAATGCTGTGAAAGGTTTCATGGGCGAAAAAGAAGACCCCACTGAAAAAGAAAAAGCCCCTGTTGAAGCCAAGGTCAATGTGTCTATCAATCTTAATAAAACCTTATTAAACCAAAATCAATCTGTACACCACGAACGCAAGCACAAAGGAATACAAGATTCTAAAGTGGGAGGAATGAATCCATGATGATGAGTACTTCTCAAGCTCAAAAAAAGAAGCAAGATTCAGGTAATACACTTGCTGAACAAATGCCACTGCACCGTCTTTCACAAGCCATTGTTATAGGCGTTCCTCTGAGTTCGGTTGTGGTGGGTTGGCTTGAACATTTGAAGCGTCCGAAAAACAGCCCTGAAACTTATAATGCCAACATTCATGGCATAAATCCCATGGCAGAAGAAGGGGCAAGAGGATTTCAAGCCAATGCAAACTTCTTAAGCGAATATTCGACCGATTTTTCAAAAGCGTTTCAAAGTGCTTGGCGACTGACCACCGTTTTGCCTTCCGATGTATTACGTTATGGCTTTAGAGGCTTTTCACAACTTTATTTACAACCCCTTTTAGAAATGGTACGTCGATCAAGTCGCAGCTTGAGTTCACCCATGATTCGTGAAGCCTTGCTTCCTACCATAAACGGTCGAAACTTAGAAGGTGCTAAGAAATTTTACCCCCACTTAAGTGATTATGAATTTAAAGAACTTTCAAAAGAATTGGGTGATTCAGGGTTGCCTCAGCTTGAAGGCTTGCAAGATGCCTTAACTAAAGATTCCATGGCGAAAAAAGGGGAAGATTATAAGTACCTTTCACAAGCCATGAGCGTTTTAAAGTTTCACCGTGTAAACCCTGAAACAGGTCGATATGAAAGCATGCCACTCGCCCGTTTACCACAGTTGACGCGTCACATCCGTATTATGACTCAACCTGATCGCATGGCGGCAAACAATGCAACGCTTTCTAAATATGGGCATCGAAATATATCTAACTACAGTACGACTCAAGTCATCGATGGTCAAGTCAAACAACTCGGTAAGGCGGATATTCAGCATGATTTATTTAGAGGACCCGTAGGTGCTTATGAACATGTTGTACATACCCTAAAACTAGGCGACTTCATGCCAGAGTATCAACAATTTTTGCAACTGGCAAGTCAAGGACGCTTTAGTTCAAACGAGACTTTTCACAGAAAAACGGCTCAACAATTATTTGATATGCACACCACAGAACCCATGGAACGTGATTACCGAATTAACCATGCCTTTTTAGAGTATTTGTTTGAATTTGCAAAGCTTGAAGGTAAAGGCGAAGGACAAATCCCTTTTGGAAGAGATACCCTAGGCTATATCAAACATAGCTTATTATTAAAAGAATTTTCTCAACCTATGGAAGGCGGTGGACTTAACGACCCTGCTCATAACAGTACGGTGCAAAGTGAACGCCTAAAAAGTGTCCTTAGAAAGATGTTGGGTAATGAGTCACTGGTGCTGGATGATAATACCACTAAAAAAATTGATATACATTTTGATAAAGACAAATCCTTAAATATCGAAAGTATGGGCATCCCTAATTTTGCAAAAGAGGTCACGCCTCATTTAGATCGTTTGCGTGCAAACGTGCAAGCAACAAAGGCGTTATTGAACAATCCAAAGCTAAGTGCTAAAGAATTTCAACTCGAAAGTCAAAAGCTTCTTGCCGATTTTGAACTCGATCGCCTACGTATGGCTTCTGTATTCCCGAGCAATAATCCTCAAGGCGTGGCAGCTTTAAATAAAGTGTTACAAGAAGGCTTGATTGAAAATAGTACCAAGAATGCTTACACCTTTCTAACACAAGGCATTCGTCATTATATTGCGATACATCACAGCATTCCTTCAGCCAAGAAGCGAATGATCGTCCCTGAAGTATTATTGAATTCAATTTTAGGATTCAGTTTTTTAGGATTTTTGTGGAACGCTTTAGATGTTAATAGAGTGCAACCATACGAAGCACAAATCAGTGACAAGAAAGGCGATGTGAAAGGTTCTGGTCTTATGCTAGGTTTGGCAATTTTACCAGGGGCGACTTTATTTACAGGCTTGCTTAGTAGCGGTGTGTTACGAAAATGGACCAATGATTCACCAACCTTACGTTTTGCACTCGCTTCAATCGTAGGTTTGGCAAGCTCTTCTTTTTGTGCCTATCACTTGGTTCGTGGGCATTTGGAATCAAAGCCAGATGTTGCCTCAAAACGTCGTTTTTCTCTAAACTCTCGAGTCGAGATTTTCCATTCTAATCATTCTGAAATCATTAAACAAGTAAAAGCACATCAAAAGTTACATCGTACAAAAGAACTCAGACCTTACCAAACTCCTTTAAGCCCCATGGCTCTAATGAATAATTAGGATTATAGTGATTATGACTACAGAAGATCTTAAAACACTATATTTTAAGATCTTCTATTTTTTGGGTTTTCTAGCTCCGTTTATAGCTGGTCGTTTTGGCTAGCTTGTTTCTTTACGGGTGCTTGGGGGTCTTTGTCCCGCCAAACCGCCACAGGCGGTCTACATGTTATAGCTGAATTTAGAGTTTTCTGTACAGTAGGCTAGACTAGGAGCCTAGATTATTTTGTGAGGGCGTGTAGACAGACCTACATAACAGAACAAAATAATCGTAGCGACAACGTATAGACACTGTACAGAAAATTATC
>JAJTHC010000192.1 GCA_021299615.1 Vampirovibrionales bacterium | reverse complement strand
TCTATGCAGGCTTCTTCTGTAGCGAAGCGTTTTTGCCATTCGATTAGACTTATTGCAATTTGTTGCATCAAGAAAACTCCTTATTTTCTACTTATACAACAGTATACCATTATTTTCCGCATTATTGTGAGGAAGCATATAAAAAAATTCTAAAAAAGCTAAACTTTAAGCGACAACCATTCTGCATGGATCGATTGAAGATCGTCATTTTCGACACGCTTTTTTTCGTCCGCCACACGCTTAAAAATGGGAAATAAGGCTTGCAACTGCTCCCCATTTAAGTCATAGCCCAACGCCTTAAGACGCATCCGCAAAGCAGCACGCCCTGAACGAGGTCCCAACGGTAAATCCGTTGCCGCAACGCCCACCATTTCAGGTTCCATGATTTCATAAGTTTGACTGCTTTTCAAGAAGCCGTCTTGGTGGATGCCACTTTCGTGAGCAAAAGCGTTGCGTCCCACAATGGCTTTGTTGGGCTGTACCGCAATACTGGTCATTTCACTGACCATGCGACTGGTTTCGTAAAAATACAGCGGATTCACCGTCGTATGAATGCCTTGCATTACATCCCGACGCACATGCAAGCCCATGACGATTTCTTCCATCGCCGCATTACCTGCTCGCTCACCAATACCGTTAATCGTACATTCCACTTGTCTCGCACCGTTCATCACACCCATCAGGCTATTGGCAACCGCTAAACCCAAGTCATTATGACAATGCGTCGCAATCACGGCTTGATTGATATTCGGCACACGATGGCGAATGTTGTAAATCAAGCGACCAAACTCATTCGGCAAGGTGTAGCCTACGGTGTCAGGGATGTTGACGGTGGTTGCACCAGCGTTAATCACCGCTTCAAGCACGGCATACAAATATTCAGGATCGGTACGCCCAGCGTCTTCCGCACTGAACTCAATGTCTTCGCACAAACTTTTGGCAAAACGCACATGTTCCACCGCCATGTTCAGCACTTCTTCACGGGTTTTGTTGAACTTGGCTTCAATGTGAATATCAGATGTGGCAATAAAGGTGTGGATGCGAGGCTTTTTGGCGACTTTCACGGCGTCCCACACGGCTTGGATGTCCGACTGTTTGCATCGGGCTAAGCCTGCGATCGTGGAATACTCAATAGTTGCGGCAATTTCACGAACCGAATTGAAGTCTTGTTCAGACGAAGCGGGAAAACCAGCTTCAATAATATCGACTCGTAATTTTTCCAAGTTCTTGGCAATTTGTAACTTTTCGTAAGGATGTAAAGACGCCCCTGCGGATTGTTCGCCGTCTCTTAAGGTGGTGTCAAATATGCGGACGTGGTTGTCTAAATCGGGGTAATGCACCACACCGACATCATTTATTTCAGCAGGATCGTTGAACATTAAGGGGGGTCTCCATGATTTTTTGAAGTATTTAAAAGTAATTTTAACTGAAAAGCCTCCCCCACGCAAATAGTATTTATATCAAGCCTCTGTATAGCCATTTTATAATTTCCTTTACACTGTCTCTTCATTGTCGCTCGGGTTCTCGATGTGCTTATGGTCGTCTTTGTACACCTCACACATCTGCGAGTCTAGGCTCCTAGAATCCACCTATACGCTATTCAACCTAAGAAATAGTATAAGAGCTTTGCCTATTACGATTTCATAGAAAGAATAATGGATTTGATATATAATAAAAGTACATCACCCCACGGAGTCCTTTACCTATGTCTTCTACTGAAATCGTCAAAAGCTTGCAAAATCAACATGTTAAAGATGCCATAGCCTTACAAACAAACAAGCATCGCATGGCGGAAGAGGCGTGCTTGGTGGTGGGTGAAAAAGCCATTGAAGAAGCCCAAAAAGCAGGCTGGCAAGCCAAACGTTACTTTTTCAGAGACGACGTACTCACCCCCGAAAGCTTTGCGGCTGGCAAACCATGGCAAATCGCCAGCAATGCCGTTTTAAAAGCTATTGCGGAAACAGAGTCGGCTCCGTCTGTGGTGGCGATTTTTCATCTGCCTGCTTCGACGAAACCCTTGACGCTAGAAGAACTCCCCTTTCCCCAAAGCTCCCGAGAAACCCTGCTGGTGCTAGACGGCATTCAGGATCCTGGCAACCTCGGTACGTTGTTTAGAACCGCCGTCGCCTTTGGCGTCAAACAAGTCCTCCTCATCCTGCCTATGGCGGATGCCTATGCGAGTAAAGTCATTCGCTCGTCGACAGGTTTGCAGTTTCGTTTGCAGATTCACGCCATTCGCCACGAAGAAACACACGCCGTATTAAAGGCGTTGAGCCAAAAGGGCTGGCATCCTTATCTCGCCGATGCTTTCGATGAGTCGCAGGTCACGCCCCTGTACTTGCATAAGGTGAAAAGCTTACCGAAACATCCCATGGCGGTGGTTTTGGGGCAGGAAGGGCAAGGCTTGCGATTGACGGAAGCGGACAAGCAGGCGTTTTTAATCTTAAGCGTTGCCATGTGTGATGAGGCTGAATCGCTAAACGTCGCCATTACAGGGAGCCTTATTTTACATCATCTGTATAGCCTCAAATGCGCTAGTGGCAAGGGAACGCCTTAATGAGCTATGATGCCATTCCGCCCCATTTGCGTCCGCCAAGCCAAGTACCGTTGGCGGAAGATTTAAAACCGCTTGAGCCTCAAGGCTCTACAATGCAAGACGATTGGGCATCGGTTGAAACGCCACAAGCCCTTTGGCAACTGGCAAAACGACGCTGGAATCAAGGGGTAATGCCTCACTTAGAAGAGTTACGCCTGCGTTTGGGCATTAGTCTAGGCACTTGGCTTTTTACCGTGGGGGCCTCCTATTTCATCGCGAAACCACTCTTGCTTAACTTGCAACAGCTCGCTCCTGATTCGACGATCTTTGTGCAGTTGGCACCGACCGATGCCTTGTTTGCCGTCTTTCAAGTGATGATACTGGTTGGCACTATTGTAAGTTCGCCTGTGATTTTGTGGCAATTCATCCGCTTTTTAATGCCTGCTTTAAAGCCTCAAGAAAAAGCCTTTTTAATGCCTGCTTTAGTCTTGGCGTGTGGGGGAGGGCTTTTAGGGATGATTTTCGCCTATGTCGCCGTATTGCCGACCAGTTTGCATATGTTGCTAGAGTTTTCTACAGGCATTGCCGTGCCTCAAATGAGCTTGCTTCCTTATGTGGGCTTTTGTACGATGATGCTAGGCGTGATGAGCATCACCTTTCAGATGCCTTTGCTTGCCTTTCTTTTAGGGCGAATGAATCTTTTAAGGCGATCTTTTTTGAAGCAGTATTGGCGAGAAAGTTTTATTGCGATGCTGGTTTTGGCAGCGATTTTAACACCCAGTCAAGATCCCTTTACATTGATTTTAGTTTCTGTGGCATTATTCGCTCTTTACGGCGTTTGCTTATGGGTAACGCCGTAAAATTAGCTACAGTTTACTAGACCTAGAAGCTATTCAATCGTCTAAATGGTATTAAAAGCTTTGTTACAGAAGACTTGTGTTTGAAGAACAGTTGTCGTATAATAAAAATACTTTAATAAATATATGAAATCTTTTGACACAATCAATACGTCTGCCTTTCGTGTCTATTTACTACTATTTTAAATCTGATTTGGAGTACCTCTAAAATGCCTAGCCTCTTACAAAAAACCTCTGTGGAACGTCGCAGTATGGAACTAAAGCAAGGTGACTTAGAAAATATCATCTTAAATGCGTTATGGGTTTTAGAATCTAGTGCCGAAAGTCCTGTGTATGTCGCCAACATTCAGGATTATATCAATCAAGATGATCGCCAATGGGCTTACACGACCGTTAAAACCGTGGTGGATCGCTTGGTAGACAAAGGCATTGCACGCCGCTTAAAAGACGGCAAGAAGTTTTCTTATGCCAGTCAAATGAATCGTGAAGAAGCAGGTTTAAATGCACTCAAAAAAATGATGCGTCAGTATTTTCGCAATGATCTAGATGAATTGCAAGGTGCCGTCAATCGCTTGCGTACAGAAGGGGTGGGCATTCAAACCGCCACCTGTGCAGACAAAGCCGATTTAGAACGTGCCTTTAACAAGCCTTCCATTTCAGTTATTCTTTAAAAGATACCGCTCTTTAAACAAGGCTTTTGAGTCCTAGTAAAGTTTCCACCAACGGACGAACATCCGCAAGCGTGATGGCATCTTTGAGGTTGACGGCATCCGCCGTCAAATCGCCATTTGGCACAAAGAGTAAGGGGACGGGATTTAAGGTGTGAGCCGTATTCGGCAAGTCATCGCTGGTTTTCATGGATTCACCATTACCATGATCCGCCGTAATCAAGAGCGAAACACCGGTTAATTTAGCAGCATCTACAATTAAGCCCAAGGCAGTGTCGACATGTTCGACGGCTTCAATCGTGGCGGATTCATTGCCTGTATGGGCGACCATATCCACATTGGCTAAATTGGCGACGAAAAAGGCATACTTTTCTGTATCAAAGGCTTCAACCAAGGCTTTTGTTACGTCATAGACGCTCATGGCAGGGGCTTGATCGTAGGTATCTACATCACGACGGCTGGGAATCAAACGGCGATCTTCACCTGCTAAAGAAGCCTCTTGTCCACCGTTAAAGAAATACGTCACATGGGGATACTTCTCCGTTTCCGCCACATGAAATTGCTTCAACCCTGCGTTTGAAATCGTATGAGCCGAGCTGTCAGACGTTTGTGTTTTAGGGATAAATACGTCCACATTGGGGAAATCGCCGTAATCGACAAGGCTCGCCAAATAAAGCGAATTAGGCAACGAGCCTCTATCAAAGCCTGAAAATGGTGCATCCGCAAACGCCGACATCAATTGCGTCATGCGATCGGGTCTAAAGTTGAGGAAAATCACCGCATCGCCTGAAGCAATGCCTTCATAGGTTAAATCCGTGACCGAAGGCAGGATGAACTCATCGCTAATGTCTTCGGCGAGGGCAAATTTGACGGCTTGCGTTGCTAAAAATTGACGCTTGCCTTTGGCATGAACGATTGCATTAAAAACCAGCTCCGTCCGTTGCCAACGATTGTCACGATCCATGGCATAATAACGACCGCTAAGTGTCGCCATTTGCGGAAAATCTAAATCGTATAAAGCCCCTTCCACATCTTCTACTAATGAAGATGCCGTATAAGGAGGCATATCTCGACCGTCGCTAATGCCGTGGACTTTGACATTGTCGCCTAAGCCAGCGTCTTTCGCCATGCCTAAAAATTCGGCCAAATGCGACACATGACTATGCACCCCACCTGTACTTAATAGGCTAACAAAATGCAAGGTACTGCGGTGTTTTTCCACATGGGCTAAAGCATTCAGCCAAGTCGGATCTTCTGCCAAAGTACCTGCTTCAATGCGTGCATCGAGCTGGACTCGTGGGTGAGGAAAGGCTTGCCCCGTTCCAAGCGTCAAATGCCCAACTTCACTATTGCCGACGACCCCTTCAGGCATACCGACCACTTCACCATGAGCAATAAGCGTTGTAGAAGGGAGGCTCTGCTGAAGGGCATCCCAATTTGGGGTATTGGCTAACACTATCGCATTATGTGCGGAGCTAGTGGAAAGTCCCCAGCCGTCTAAAATCACGAGGGCAACCGCAGGCTTACGAGTCATAAAGCAACCTTAAATACGTTTTTGAACTTGGCTAAAGACGAGTTCAACAGGGGTTTCACGTCCAAAAATGGAGATCGTCGCTTTAAGACGTTCTTTTTCAATTTGAACTTCAGTAACCGTTCCTTCAAAGTCAGAGAAAGGCCCAGAAATAACCTGAATATTGTCGCCCACTTTAAGATCGACTTCCACCTTCTTCTTAGTGCTTTGACCACGACCCAAGATTTTTTTAATCTCAGAATCCCGTGCAGGAATAGGTCTCTTTTCCCCACCCACAAATTTCGTTACCCCTGGTGTGTAACGCACACAGTACCAAGAATCGTCATCCATAATCATTTCAATCAAGACGTAAGACGGAAACAAATGCTCGTCTTTTTCAATGCGTTTGCCGTCTTTAATTTTGGTCACAGGCTTTTGAGGCACTTCCACACGAAAGATCTTATTTTGCATGCCCATCGATTCAATACGACGTTCAAGGTTGATTTTCACCTTGTTTTCATGCCCACTATAGGTGTGAATAATGAACCAACGCTTGCGTTTACCTTGGCTACCGTCTTCAAGGACTTTCGTCCCTTGAGGCATATCTTCCGCCTGATAGCTTTTTTCCGCTACGGCAGTTTCGCTATCGTCTTCCATACTAAAGTCGAGTGAATCTTCTTCGGCCGTTTCAAAGACCTCAACATCTTCCACTTCTTCAACGTGTTCAATGGGAAATAGAGATTCTTCGGTAGATTTTTGAGTCATCATGGATTTTTTAAGCCTTCTTTGCAAATCATTGTTAATTCAAACGATTAACGAGTCATTTTGTACAACATTCTCTGAGTTTAACATAAAATTATTTTGATTCAAACCTTAAAATAAGGAAAACAAAAAAATGTAACTAGCCTCGCCCTAAAACAAAGGTTTGAATTAAAATACGGTAGATATTGTCCAAACCCCACACCAAAGTCGTCGCAAATATAGTAACAGCAACCGTAATCAGGACTTGCACGGTTAACTGGCGAGCGGTGGGCCAAGTAATTTTATACCATGTTTGCTGTACACCTTTAAAGAAGTCCACAAACCAATTGGATGCAGAGGCGTCATTCGACATAGCGACAGGCGGTGGATTTTGGAGTTCCAGTGTCATTAGGGAAAATATCCTTTATCAGTCAAATAAGTGAACGACCAAACGCATTTCGAGCCGTTTCTTTAATTCTAACATAAAAAAGACGATGAGAAACGATTCGTTCGACTACACTTAAGAAGCATCCAAAATCACAGATTGAACACTTGTGACCTCTTCGACCGCTACTTTCTTAGGGCGTCCACGCTTTTTAGGAGCATCTTCCGAAGGCATTTCAGTCACTTCTAATGTAACTTCAGAAGAAGGAGCCGTTAAAATCACAGGTTTAGGAGCGTCAACATCGATGCTAGCTTCTGCAGTCGCTTCCGCTTTGGCAGCGGTCTTTTGAGCTTTCACTTCTTCTTTGGCGAGGGCTTCAGCCGCCGCTTGATCATTGGCTTCTTGAGCCGCTTTGACCAAATCTTCATCCGCCAACATCCGTTGACGAGCCGCTTCGATTTCGACCTTCATCGCTTCAGGTAAATCGGGACGCCCCTCATTCCACTGCGGTAAATTACGAGACTTACGAATAAGCTTAATCGCCACGTGAACACGCCATTCATCAATGCGTAACTGCTTTGCCACGATTTTGTGAATCCCAATGGGAGGCGTTGGCAAATAAGGTTCATACAACATTTGAATCGCTTGCAATTGATCCGAAGACACGGCTAAAGGACGCTTAGGAAGATCCACCTTCGGCAAGTTCATTTTCTGACGAATCAAGTTGATGCCAAAAAACACTTTCATCGGATCCATGTTTAGCTCTTCACCCACGACGGTGTGAAAATCGGGGTTCGGCAGAGGCAAACACGCTCTATAGCGTTTTTCAATTTCAGCCAAAATTTCAGGCTCCACAAACATGCGACGAGCAGGAGGACGTCCCCCGCCACGATTAAAGCCTCCGCCTTGTGGACGACCGTAGCCCCCACCCTGCGGACGGTTAAACCCCCCACCTTGCGGACGGTTTCCATAACCACCACCCTGCGGACGATTACCGTATCCACCTTGTTGTGGACGGTTTTGATAGCCTCCGCCGCCACCGCCTTGATAGCCACCTTGTTGCGGACGATTTTGATAACCTCCGCCACCGCCTTGATAGGAACCTTGTTGCGGACGATTTTGATAACCTCCGCCACCGCCTTGGTATCCACCTTGTTGCGGACGATTTTGATAGCCACCGCCACCGCCTTGATAGCCACCTTGTTGCGGACGATTTTGATAGCCACCGCCACCGCCTTGGTATCCACCTTGTTGTGGACGATTTTGATAGCCACCGCCACCGCCTTGGTATCCACCTTGATACCCACCACCTTGAGGGGATCTGTTTTGGTAATTGCCTTGACGTGGAGCATAATTGCCACGTTGATCATCTGCCGCAGGAGCAAAACCGCCTTCTTCACGGAAGCCTCCTTGTGGGCCTTGAGGATTTTCTTCAGTTGTTCTTGTTTTGTATAAACAATCGGGACAGATAATTCGCTGGGGGTTCTTGGTTTCAAAGGTAATTCCACATTTGGAACAATTATTTTTGTACATTCTTACAACATAAGCCTCTATATTTTTTAATTATCCATCTGCAAACAGGTAAAAGCTAAAGAAAACAACAAGTCAAAATATAAATACTGCTTTTAGCAATGGATATTTTATAACATCGTAACAGTTTGAATTTAATAAAGTATTATTTAAGGTTTTATTAGGATCCTCACAATAGTAGAAGTATTTATCACAAAAGTATTTTAAAGCTAGACAAGGACGATATTGTAATCCAATCCTCCCCACAAAGACTCTCTAGGTTTAGTAGAATCTATTTTGCAAACTGGAAAAAAGCGCCTACCCCCTTGTGAAAGGAAAAATAAATTAAAAATGAATTTGGGACGCTATAATAAACAAATACGTATTATTTTATTCATTATAGCACAATAAAAAGTATTTCGATTAAATTGTTACGATATTTATTTTTTTTTAATATTTTGGCTATGTTATTTGTTTGAATAAGTTTGAAAATCCTTAATGGAATAAGGGTTTTCACTTTGTTTCTGTTATTGTAACAATCTCAAAATGTAAACATCCCCTTAAGAATGGGTTTTCATTATGCTGAAATTACGTTAAGATGATAGAGTTACTTATTTACTAACTAAAAAGGAATAGCGAATGCAATGCCAAATGCTAAAGCGGATTACCATATGCACACCGTCTTTTCGGACGGATCTTCTCAGCCTGAAGAGCTTCTCGCTGCTGTCGCTGTTCAAGGCGTAAAAACCGTCGCCGTCACGGATCACGACACCACCGCTGGTTACGAGCGTCTCGTGCCTAAAGCCCAAGAATTGGGCTTAAACCTCATTCGCAGTATTGAAATCAATACGCACTGGGGCAAAGAAGACTTGCACGTTTTAGGCTATTTTATTGATGACACCAATAGCTATATTCAAGATGTGATGAGCGATCACCAAGCCCGCCGTCGGGTGCAGATTAAAGACATGGTGGAAAAAATTGCTCGTAAAACGAATATCAAAATCTCGCCTGATGACGTGTTTGGCTTGTCTCACCCTGAAGGGGCGATTGGTCGCCCCCATGTGGCGAAGATTCTGCTAGAGAAAAAAGCCGTTCGCACCATGTCCGAAGCCTTTAACAAGTATCTGAAATCGAATTCGCTGACCTATGTGCAACGTGAAACGGTTGCTCCGCATGAGGCGGTGGAAGCGATTTACGAAAGCGGAGGCATCCCTGTAATTGCTCACCCAGGATTGACGGAAGGCATTGAAAAGCTCATTCCTGAACTCATCGGCTACGGATTGATGGGGCTTGAAGCCTTTCATAAGAGCCATATTCCCCCTGTGATTGAATACTTTTGTAGCTTGGCGGAAGAGCATGATTTACTGGTGACAGGTGGCACGGATTTCCACGGCACGCCTGACTTGTACGCCACGGCACACCACCGCTTGGTGATGCCTGAACATGTGAGTGACAAGCTCGAAGCCGCCTTTCAAAAGCGTCATCAAGCGAATATTAAGCTGGCTTAATTCGCTCCTCATATATACTGTTTTAAAGAGTTTTCCATACTTAGGCTAGACGAGGAGCCTAGATTATTTTGTGATACCATTTCTTAGATTGAATAGCGTCTGGCGTCTTCGTTGTCGCTACGATTTTTTTGTTCTGTTATGTACGTCTGTGTAAACGCCCTCACAAAAAATCTAGGCTCCTAGAATAGTCTAATAGCTCATTTTATCTATAAAACAGTATACTATATTTTTGACAAAAGACGTGTTTTGGCGTATAGTAACCGTATAAAAAAAAGCATCGCTGTTGAAGCGATGCCCATGTCTGAATAATCTGGTTTGAACATAGAAAAGAAGATACACGAGTTGTCTGAAGACTCGTATTTTTGTCTATGTAATTATTCTATCGCATTTGAGAATCATTTGCAAGTAAATCTTTACAATTGCTCTAAATGCTCTATTTTGCTATGATTCAATTGTCTTGTCCCCTCTCCTAATTTTAGGAGAGGGAAGAGAACGTCTGAAAGACGTTCGAGGGTGAGGTTAAACTCACCAACGAAGTCTAGGGTTTAACCGCCCCCTAACCCCCTCCTAAAATTAGGAGGGGGGACAAAGCCACTAGAACAAAAAAAGGATCCTGCTATGCGTTCATTGTTACGTTCCAACACCCTAGATGTTGATACCCTGTACCAGCTCATCCGTACGGCACAAGGCTTTGTCGATGCCATGGAAAAGGCTCGTGCGACGGGCAGGCCCTTTCACAACGACTCGCTGAAAGGTAAAACAGTGACGACGCTCTTCCATGAAGCTTCCACCCGAACACGCTTGAGTTTTGAGCTTGCGGCGAAGAATCTTGGGGCAACCATCTTACCTTTTCCTGTGGAACAATCCAGCCTAAAAAAGGGCGAATCCCTTGAAGATACCCTTGAAACGCTCATTGCCATGGGCGTTGATGCCGTGGTGCTTCGTCACGCTCAAGACGGCATCCACCTCGAACTAGACAAGCACACCCACGGACGCCTCGCCCTACTCAACGCAGGCGACGGCATGAGCGATCACCCGACGCAAGGCTTGTTGGATGTGTTGACGTTGTATCAGCAAGCGGGCTATAATTTTGATGATTTGAAAAAATTACGGCTTGGGATTGTGGGCGATATTAAGCATAGTCGTGTGGTGACGGCGAGCTTGACGCTAGCCAAAAAGCTCGGTGTGCAAGTGAAGCTTCACGCCCCTGATGCCTTGGCTCCTTCGCCTGCGACGCTGGATCGTTGGAAGCAGGAGCTACAGTTGAAAGATTCACCCGAATTTGATTTAGAAACGCTACTGGCTCAAGTCGATGTCATCATGGCGTTACGCTTGCAAAAGGAGCGTTTATCGGCGTCTGAAACGCCTGAGGCGTTGGAAGCTCTCGTGCAGAAGATTCAGCTTACGCCTGATCATTTGGCTCGTTACAATCGGGTGAAGCTCATGCATCCTGGGCCTGTGAATTGGGGCGTGGAATTGCATGCGGATCTAGCCAAGCATCCCAAATCGTTGATCAATCAGCAGGTGCGAAACGGTGTTGCCATACGGATGGCTTGCTTGATCTGGGCATTATAGCTGAATTTAGAGTTTTCTGTACAGTAGGCTAGACTAGGAGCCTAGATTATTTTGTGAGGGCGTGTAGACAGACCTACATAACAGAACAAAATAATCGTAGCGACAACGTATAGACACTGTACAGAAAATTATC
>JAJTHC010000266.1 GCA_021299615.1 Vampirovibrionales bacterium | reverse complement strand
TATATCGAGGCGTGAATCACTCCCCGCAAAACTGTTCGTTTCGTGAACAGCTTTGTTAAATCCGAAATTGACTTCAAAAACATTGTACGACTTCTACTCTCGCTAAAAAGCAGACGTCCATTCTTTTCGTCTTAATTTTTCCACTATTGAGTTGTCAATGAACGAGTTGCGTGCTTCAAGGCTGATTGCCTCTCAACAAAGCTATCATCACCCAAACGATTTCCCACGTCAACACCCAATTTCAAAAAACTTATTTTTTTATGACTTTTGTATGACAATTTATCTATTCTAATGTAACATTATAATCAACGTAGTAAGAAAAGGAGTTGCCATGATGCTGCAAGAAAAAGCGTATTTCGCTGCAGGATGCTTTTGGGGTGTAGAAGCTATTTTCGCAAGCGTGTCAGGTGTTTTAGAAACATCAGTGGGTTATATGAACGGCGAAACGCACGCCCCCACTTACCAAGACGTTTGCACAGGACGCACCCAACACGCCGAAGCTGTTGAGGTGATTTTTGACAGCAAAATTGTTACATTTAATCAGTTGCTTTGGTTGTTTTGGCACTTGCATGATCCTACCCAATTGAACAGGCAGGGTGTCGATGTGGGGACGCAATACCGTAGTGGAGTTTATACTACAACGACCGAACAAGTTGATATTGCTTTAAAAGGTAAAGCATATGCTCAAGCTTTGTTTAGTAAGCCTATTGTCACAGAACTTTTGCCAGCGGAGACATTTTGGAAGGCGGAAGCCTACCATCAACAATACTTGGCGAAAAATCCATACAGAGGAAGCTGCCACGTTGTTCATGATGTAGATACCGTGCTAAAATCAGCACCCCTGCTATGAAAACAGTAAAAAAAACCCTCAATAAGAAATTGAGGGGACGAATTAAGAGAGAGAGAAATAAGAGTATTTTCACCTACAAATGTACATCGAAAGATGAATAAAAGCAAGCTCACTTTGCGATAAAGTGAGCTTCTGTAACAATACGTTATATCTCAAAGGGACTATCCCTTTTTACGCCCCTATTAAAGACTGCATGATTTCTTCACTTTCAGCAAGAAGAGGTGCAATATGTTCGCATAAGGCTTGAACGTCTTCATCAGCTTCGAGCCTAAAAAAAGTACAGAGCGTATCTGGTAATTGATCACAACTAATTTTGTCAAAGTGGTAATCAACTTGAACGACTAATGCCAGTAAGTAGTGAGCTAAAGCAACAGCAAAAACGGCAGAGTCCGTGTCGTCTCCTGTTAAGGCAGGTCTGTTGTATCGACTCATCACCGCTTGCATGATCTTAGGCAACTGCCAACGTTGAGCCAATTCAGCTCCCAAGTCTACATGGGTGAAGGCTAACACCGAATACTCAATGGGTAGGGCTTGAGGGGCGTATCGCCAAATTTTCTTTTTGTCAAGGGCAGTATGTACGACGGCATCACTCACCACATCTTGCGTATGTAAGACTAAAACACCTATATTATGGAGCATGCCTGCACTAAAGATGTCGTCCGCTTCAGGTAATTTAAAATGTTCTGCCAAATGCTTGGCGAAAAACGCCGTCATTAACGCATGTTGCCAAAAACCTTCTAAATCAAGCCCTTGCTTCTTTTTAGATGTGGGGTTACCTTTGGCATCCAGATTTGGAGCCGAAAAAATCTGACAAATCGAAGCCCCTAAGACCAAGCCTCTAACAGCGTTATAACCAAGCATGGCAATCGAATGTTGAATACTGGTGACTTGGCGAGGAATGCCGTAGGCACTAGAATTGACCATGCGAAGAATACGGGAGGTCAAGCCAGGATCGTAACTAATAAGATCCGCAATTTGAGAACTGCTAGAGCTGGGCTTGTTGAGCAACTCCACCACTTGTGTGACCACTTGTGGTAGGGCGGGAATGTCTCGCACACCTTTTAGAATCCGTTGCTTATTCGGTGGAGGTGTGGGGCTGAAACCTGTTTGAGAGCCTGTTGAAAATGGTGTTGTAGGCATTTCGTCACACTCGATTCTAATTTTAACTTAATGTAGAGATGGTTATATCGTTCTTATCGTCATAAGATACCTGTACTTTAGGCTATTTCCAGTGTGACATATTTTGATACAAATTGCTTTACATTTAGGTTGATTTCGTCTTGTCATACCATTTAAACGTTTAATGGGTATCAGTGGGGGTTTTATAGAGACTCCCTGTTGGAATGGGGGCTTCAAAATACAAGCGACGCAAGCGGTTAAATAGTGGATGCAAGACACGGTCTAAGTCTTGACGCATCAAGGGGTGAGGCATCTGCCAGACGGTTTCCAGTTGTAAGAGTTCAGGATTAAAGTGAAACGCCACAGGTGGGTTGGTCAATAATATCGTGTTTTCAAGACATGCAAAAGGGCAGTGCATGGGGCGTTGAAGTACATCGATGCCTTGTTTTAAAAAGTTCTGATGCGTTCGTAAATCTACAATCAAGCACGTAGGTCTGTATTTTTCATACAAGTAATCCAACATCGAGGCCTGTAAAACAGGGTGAATATGCTGGCTTAAAACGCCTTGCGATTCAAGGTAGCGTCTCAAGCGTTCTTGGTCTCGCTTATTGTTGGCGACAATTAACACTTTGAAGTGGCGTTGCCACGCTTGTAAAGGGGCTTCTTCCTTAGGTTTTGAAAGACTTGTAACGGTATTAAATTGAAACACTTGAGCCTGTACCACTTTTTGAGAAACTGATTTTTTTAAAATATAACGTAAGATGTTTAGCTCTAAGGGTTCGATCGTTCCGTCTTTCGTCCTAATGGAACAACACTCTAAAACCGAAATCCCCATTTTTTCAAGCGTCTCCAATGTTTTTGGGCTGACGATTTGCCCCCCCTTAATGAGCAAGATATTCTTATAAGGGTGGTGAACATCCCGATTGGCGACGACCACCACATCTATTTCGGGAGCCTCGTTCGTTTCTGTGACGACAGGACGCTGCATACCAAATAGCTCAGCGAAAGGTTGCATCCAGTTTTTAGGTGACGTAGGCTTTGGCATAACGGCTCCTTTTATAAAGTGACTTAGATTGGTGAGTTCAAATAAAAAGCGTGACTTGCAATAAAGAATCCTTAGAAATAAAAAACTTGTGAGACAACAATGTTCTTGCTATGCTATGTTCTAAAGTATGATAAAGTCATTATTGTCTATAATACTGTTAGTTTAATCCATTATATAATGTAGAACTAGCTTCTAAGAGTCTACATCTTTAGGATGAATGCCCTGAAAATAGATAAAATTGCTTTGCCTTCTACATTAAACCTGTTCATTGAGAATTAAAACTGGAGTCCCCATGACCACTTCTTCCCCTAACTTATTACAAGGCCGACGTGTGGCTCGAAAATTTGCTTTACTAGCGTTGTACCAACTTGAAGCCAGTCGTGGAAGACTACCTGCTAAAGTGGCTGAAGACAAAAGCCTCACCAGTTTGATTCGTTCTTCCGCACAAACCCTTGTGCTTCATGCTCAAGATGATATTGAAGCTGCTGCCGATTTGTTTAAATCGGTGAGTGAGCAAATTATGACGGCTGAATTTGAGCATCCCACCAACTTGAACTCGTCTTTCGATGCCCCACAAGTCGCCGTGCCATTGCCTAGTACGCAAGACACCTTGCATAGCTTAGACAAATGCTTGCTTGCCTGTGAGTGGGTGTGGAATGTGTTGGCGGTTCCTCAAATGTTGGTGCATTTGGAAGATCAACATGTGGAAGACTACGCCACGCACATGATCGCTTGCGTTTGTGAACATAACGATGCCCTCACTGAAAAGCTCGAAGCGTATACCGCCGATTGGAAGACGGATCGCCTCATTAAAATGGATCGCCTCATTCTAAAGTTGGCGTTGGCTGAAATCTTGTATGAAGATGATTTGGATTACGGCGTTTCCGTCAATGAAGCGGTCGAACTCGCCAAAGCCTATTCTTTGCCTGAAAGCTATAAGTTCATCAACGGTGTGTTGGGTAAAATCGTGCAGGACTTAAAAAATCCACCTGCTGAAGCGGTTGAAGAAGCACAAGCAGAAGCATCCGCTGTTGAAGAAGAAGTCCGCATCACGGAAATCGAAGCGTAGTCATGTGGAGCAAATTACTGGCTAAAACGAATGCCTTGTTTGAGTCGTTTCGTCAAAGTGACGCCACAGACACGGGGCAAGCGTATTTTGAAGATCGCCTAGAATCGCTTGAAGAAGCCTTGTTTCGTGCAGATGTTGACGGAGCCAGCATCCAAGTGGTGCTAGATGCGTTAAGAACCCAAAGCCCTTCGCTCAAGAATACGGATCCACAAGCGTGGCAAACGGTGATTATGGAAACCTTGGCTCCGTTGCTTGAAACGGCGAAGGGCTTTGATCCTGACACACTTTTAGCGTCTCACGATGTGCTGGTTCTGATGCTCTGCGGTGTCAATGGATCAGGCAAAACCACGACGTTGGCGAAACTCGCCCACGCCTTTCGGGAGCATCACGTTTTTGTCATCGGCACCGATACCTTTCGAGCCGCGGCGGATGCTCAACTCGTTTCGTGGTGTAATCGTGTAGGGGTGCCTTACTTCACCCAAGAAGACGGCAAGGGAAGTTCTCCTTCGGCGGTCGCCTTTCAAGGGATCGAAGAGGCGTTGAAGCAAAGGGATTCAGACAAACGTAAAACACTCATTTTGGTGGATACTTCTGGGCGTTTGCATGTGGATGCCCCGCTCATGGAAGAGCTAGCGAAAGTCAAGCGTAGCCTACTTAAGGCGTTAGACGCTTATGCGGATTTACGTTATAGCTTAAAAAGCCTTTTGGTGATTGACGGCACCACAGGACGAAATGCCCTGCCTCAAGTGAAACAGTTCGACGAAGCCGTGCAAGTGGATGGCTTGATCTGCACGAAGCTGGATGCATCTGCGAAAGGCGGTGCCTTGCTATCGATTGCTCACCATACGCAGATTCCCACGATTTACGTCACCGCTGGCGAATCGGTCGACGCCTTGCATCTGTTTGAGGCAGAAGCTTATTTAAATTCGTTAATATAAAAAAAATTGGGTCTGGTAAACTTTAGAGAGGATTTTTCCTCAATTCCTTTAACAGAATAGCATAGATATTTTGAGATCTCAAATTAAATCGCCACTCACATTCTTTCAAATGCAAATAGAACGTTTGGTCACTTAGAGCCTATCCGAGAAATGATTTTTATAGTAAGATGTAGGTGTTAACGTCATTTTCGGTATATGTCCATGTCAAAAAACGCCATGATTTTCAGAGTAAAGGATGCGTTATGGAAGCGTCTTGAAGCTTTAATTCCTC
>JAJTHC010000249.1 GCA_021299615.1 Vampirovibrionales bacterium | reverse complement strand
GATAATTTTCTGTACAGTGTCTATACGTTGTCGCTACGATTATTTTGTTCTGTTATGTAGGTCTGTCTACACGCCCTCACAAAATAATCTAGGCTCCTAGTCTAGCCTACTGTACAGAAAACTCTAAATTCAGCTATAATGGTGAAAAGGGTGCGATAAATCGCACCCCTACAGAGAATTTTTACGCTATTTAATTGTTTAATTGGTTTAAGACGCCTTCGCTTTCTTCAACGCATAATCGATCGCATTGAGCGTTAAAGCCAGCTCCTTTTCGCCATGACACGTCGAAGTAAAACTCGCTTCAAAGGGAGACGGTGCCAAGTACACCCCTGCTTCAAGCATCGCCCAGAAAAAGCGGTTGAAAAAAGCTTTGTCGGTTTTGCAAACATCCGCAAACGACGTTACGCCACCTTCCACAAAAAACAGCGAAAACATCGCCCCCACTTGCGTGGCACTGACAGGCACACCATGCGATTCGCAAAGCTTGCTCGCTTCCGATACAAGCTGTTTTGCATACGTATCGAGCTTTTCGTAGGTATTGGGCGCATCCAATAAATCCAGCGTGGCAATGCCAGCCGTCATGCCGAGCGGATTGCCTGAAAGCGTCCCTGCTTGATACATCGCCCCCAAAGGAGCCACCGTTTCCATAATGTCTCGACGCCCCCCGTACGCCCCCACAGGTAAGCCTCCGCCGAGGATTTTACCGAGCGTGGTAATATCGGCGTAAATACCGTAATGTTCTTGGCATCCGCCTTTGGCAACTCGAAAGCCTGTCATCACCTCATCAAAAATAAGGAGCGTGCCTGTAGCGGTGCATCGTTCTCGCAAGCCTTCTAAAAAGCCTGCTTCTGGGGGAACACATCCCATATTGCCTGCCACAGGTTCGACCAAAATGGCAGCGATCTGATTGGGGTAAGCCTCTAGCAAGGCATCGACGCTAGCCAAATCGTTGAAGTTCGCCGTCAACGTCGATTTCGCCGTTTCAGGACTAATCCCCGCCGAATCAGGGATGCCCAGCGTTAAGGCTCCGCTGCCTGCTTTTACCAACAATGAATCCGCATGACCGTGATAGCATCCTTCAAATTTGAGCAAGTAATGACGCCCCGTAAACGCTCGAGCCAAGCGAATGGCGGACATCACCGCTTCCGTGCCTGAACTCACCATGCGGATTAGTTCAATGGAAGGCATACGTTGCATGACTTTTTCCGCCAGCACATTTTCAAGAGCCGTTGGGGCTCCGAAGCTCAAGCCTGATTCCGCCACATTTTGCACGGCTTTCACGACTTCAGCGTGCGTATGCCCCAATATCGCAGGTCCCCAGCTGAGAACGTAATCCAAGTAAGTGAGGTCGTCTTCATCGGTGATGTACGCCCCTTGGGCGTGTTTCATCACGACAGGCAAGCCTCCGCCAACGGAGCGAAAGCCTCGCACGGGGCTATTGACGCCGCCTGGCATGAGGGTTTTGGCTTTTTCAAAAATGGCGTCGCTTTTGGGACGGTTTTGCATATTGTGGGTAGGCATGGTAGAGCTTCCTTTGTGTGTGAATGTAACAATTTATAACATATCACAAGTCAAAGGGCTTGAGTAGGTTTTCTTGTTATAAAAAGCTCTGCAAAAAGTCCTGTCCCCTCTCCTAATTTTAGGAGAGGGCAGAGAACGTCGTTAGACGTTCGAGGGTGAGGTTAAACCCTAGACTTCGTTGGTGAGTTTAACCGCCCCCTAACCCCCTCCTAAAATCAGGAGGGGGGACAGAGCAAAAACTCACCGTCATTGCGTAAGTCCTACAACTCTTTAAGATAATTGCGTAAGTTGTACATCGTCACGTTGGAACGACACAAGCGACGCAACTTGTTTACCGCACGGGTTTCAATCTGCCTCACTCGCTCACGAGACACCCCAAACAACTGACCGATCTCTTCCAAGGTACGACGGTTGCCGTCCATAATCCCAAACCGAAGCTTCACCACATCCCGTTCACGAGGACGCAAGAGCATCAACACCGCATTCACATCACGAATCAAGGCATCGTTCTGCAACTGATGATCGGGGGCAATGTGATGTTCATCCACCAAAAAGTCGGCGAGCGTGGCTTTTTCGTCTTTGGTGTTAACTGGCGTTTCAAGACTAATAGACGTTTGCGTGGCTTGCACAATGGCATCGATTTTCGCCACAGGCACATCCATACGTTCCGCCATTTCTTCGTTAGTGGGTTGACGGTTGAGTTCGTGGCTCAATTGATGCTGAATCTTCCGCATTTTCGTAAGCAGTTCAATCATGTGAATCGGCAAGCGAATCATGCGAGACTTTTCAGAAATGCCACGCACGATTGATTGTTGAATCCACCAAGTCGCATACGTTGAAAACTTAAAGCCCTTACGATAATCAAATTTTTCAGCGGCACGCATTAAGCCCAAATTGCCTTCTTGAATGACATCCAAAAACGCTAAACCACGCCCAATGTATTTTTTAGCGATAGACACCACCAAACGCAAATTGGCACGCACCAAGCGAGCCTTGGCTTCTTCATCGCCTTCAGCAATGCGTTTGGCGAGTTCGAGTTCCCCTTGGGAATCCAGCAATTTGATGCGTCCGATTTGTTGCAGGTAGATTTTGACGGAATCGTCGCTACCGTTGAGTTCGAGCTTTTTTTCAGATTCTTTGGCATCTGCGTCGAGTTCGGCTTGGTTGTCGTCTTGCAAATGTAAAACAAGAAATGAAGAGCTGTCATCCACATCGGCGGTGTTGTGGTAGTCAAGCGAAGAGTGTCGAACCATGTGAGCGATTTCCTTATGAGTCATTGAAGGGGTTAAACGTGTTAAACAACATCATAGCAAGATTTGAGTAGGGGCGTTGGTGGATTCGTCTAAGTATAGTACTCCCCATTTCTTCCCCCTTTTTTATGCGTGGTTTTTGGGGAACTTAAAAAAAATGTAACAAAACATTTACACTTCTTTTAAAATGGTCGTTGGCTTGCCATTAAGGATCGGGAACACACAAACACACAAACATTAACGTATTCTATGAAAGGATCTAAAAACGTCTCCAATCACACCGTCATATTGAGCGTAGCGAAATATCCCCCCTAATGATTGGGGAAGATCCTTCACATGCGTTCAGGATGACAAATTCATTTCAAAAATATCTTTCCGGCACACGTAACAAAGGATCACACCAACCATGAAGAAAGTCTATCCGTACCGACCGTTTCGTCTTCGTTTGTATGAAGTGGTGCATGCACAAGACTTCAACCTACGCATACTCGCTGAATTGGTGGATGTACCTTACCAAACCATTTTGGCATGGAATCAGGGGCGTTCCATGCCAAAAATGGGGATGTTGCTTGAGTTGCTAAATGTGCTAAACGTTCGTTTCGAAGACTTGTTGGATGCCAGCCTGTATCAGCGAAATATTTCGAAATGATCGTGATTTTAGATAAAGCACTCTATAGCCATTTTAGCGTTTTCTGTACTTAGGCTATTCTAGGAGCCTAGACTCACAGATGGGTGATTGTACAAAGACGACCATAAGCACATCGAGAATCGTAGCTACAACGAAGAGATATTGTACAGAAAACTCTAAACTTGGCTATAAGACCGAATTACTTAGATCTAAAGAGTGAATCAATGGCACTGGCAAATTTCTGCCAAACATTTTTGAGCCTATCGTATAGATCAAGCTTTGGTTTCATCAAGCTTACATCAAATTTATTTTCAAAAAGGTACCTATAATCGGTTTCATGGAGCCATGTATCTAGCACTAACTCTGCTTTAAGGCTAGCCTTGTTAAATTCGTTTATATTTCCAAATCGATAGTGTTTGGGGTGAGGGTTTGCATAAAGCTCTAATAAACCTGTTTCTAGGCTCTCTTTTATCGTAAAAGGGTGGTGATGAGAACGGCTCCAATTAAAGAGAGATGACTTCCTATGAGGGAGATTACCTAAGCCTCGTATATGAGAAGATAAAATCAATGAAACTCTAGTAATGTCTTCTGCCGAAAGTTTGTCTGTAAACACAATTTTGCCGTAACGTTGAGTATTTATCGGCAAGGGACTACGTTGCAGTGTGGAAGGAAGTGGCGTGCTTGAAAGGTACATAATAAGTGTGAGCCTTTGTTTAGAGAGAGAGACAATGAGAAATAAGTATAGTACTTTTTATATAAAATGTTCTATTACCTCTTCGTTGTCGCTACGATTTTTTTGTTCTGTTATGTATAGCTGAATTTAGAGTTTTCTGTACAGTAGGCTAGACTAGGAGCCTAGATTATTTTGTGAAAGAGTGTAGATAGACCTACATGACTGAACAAAATAATCGTAGCGACAACGTATAGACACTGTACAGAAAATTATCAAT
>JAJTHC010000120.1 GCA_021299615.1 Vampirovibrionales bacterium | reverse complement strand
GGCAAGATCCAACTTTAGAAAGCTCTGCGATAGCCCTGTCCCCCCTCTTGATTTTGGGAGGAGGAACAAATCGTTACAATTCAAACCAAAAACGCATCAATATGTTATTATAAAGTTTTCGTGCTAATATAGTTTTCGATATATAAAACATTCTATGGTCTCTTTGTTGTCGCTACGATTTTTTTGATTGGTTATGTAGGTCTCACTCACGCTCGCACAAAAAAATCCAGTCTCCTGGAATAGCCTCATAGCCTGTTTCATCTATCGAAAACTATAGCAAATCGTGCTTTTGTATTTTATAAAACATATAGGTGGATTTAAAAGATGATGAGTACCGCAAAACCCAACTTTGGAGATTACGTCATTGCCCTAGGTGGTCAATTTATCGGGTGGCTTGGGGCTAGTTTATTGCTCGCCACGATTATTACCCATCAAGATATTACACTGCTTCAGAATATAGACCTCCCCTTTTATAAGGATCCTAACCTCACCTTAAAAGGCTTGGCTGGCGTACTCATGTCGATCGGTCCGATTGTGGCGGCTCCTGCCATGATTCGTAGTGGCTGGCTCAGCAAGCAACCGTCTTTAGCCTTAGCAGGCATTGCCTTCTTTATTATGTGGATGGCGATTGCGTCAGATGTAGAAAACGTGTTGTATCGTGGGATTTTAATCTTTATGGTCGGCTTTTTGTTCTTCGGCATGAGTAACATCGTTATGGACGAAAAACGTGAGTTTGACTTTGGCAAGCTTGGTAATTTCGCAGGCTTTTTAGAACTCGCTGCCTTTATTTTTACCGATGTCTTAATCGCTATTAAAGTCGGCGTTGAAGGTGTTTTTCAAATTGCAGGCTGGCCTTTACGAGCCTTATTGCGAGATGACGGTCTTCCCCCCGTGCCTTCGGTGCTTTCAAGCAAAAGCTTGTGGAAAAGCCGTCGCTTTGGTGGCGTGTTCTTTTCCGTCGCGGGGATTTTCGGCATTTTGGGTGCAACGATTCCTTCCTTTCAAAGCACGGGACTTTTATTGTTTAACATTGTAGGCGGATTAAGTGCCTTAATTGTGAACTATAGCTGGTTCCATAGTGGTTTGCAGGGGACGCATTGGTTAAGCAAACTGTTGATTCCTGGTTCGATGCTGGCAACCTTAGGATCCGCCGCTCGTGCTTATACTTGGGGATTCGCCTTGGATCAATTCGGATCTCGCTTGAATGAAATGTACATTTGCGGTATGCCGTTAATCACCAAGCAAGAAGAAGCTGAAAAGGCTGAACAAGCGGCACAGATTACGTCTGTAGATGATGTTTCCCTGACCCCTAAGCTTAGTAATGGGTCTTCCAAGACGACATCACTTGTTTAAGTGATTCCTCCCCTCTCTCTTATGGAGAGAGGGGAGGATAGCGAATACTATACTGTACAGGAAACTCTAAACTCGGCTATACTATGTTAAACATAGATTAATTACTTTAGATAGGACTTCTCCTTTGACGGTATTATTAGAAGAACGTAATCCCGACGCTTTCATTCAACCCCCTGTGACTCGCTTACATCTTCTACAAGTACTAAAGCAGTACTGGGGCTTTGACGATTTTCGAGCCTTGCAACTCGAAAGCATCGAAGCCGTGTTGACGGCTCAAGACAGCATCACCCTCTTTCCTACGGGTGGGGGTAAGTCGTTGTGCTATCAACTGCCGATCCTCTTTTTCCCCCAAAGCACCGCCCTGATTATCAGCCCCCTGATTTCCTTAATGGAAGACCAAGTCCAACAAGCCAAAAGCAAAGGCTTCATTGTAGGGTGCCTCAACTCCTCCCAATCGCCCGAAGAACGCCGAGACATCTTTCAACGTTATCAAAACGGTGATTTACAGCTCCTTTATGTATCGCCTGAAAAGATGGCGAATCCCCAATTTTTAGATGCCCTTCAAGCCCATGGACGCCTTGCCTATATCGCCATTGATGAAGCCCATTGCATTAGCCAGTGGGGGCATCAGTTTCGCCCCGACTATCAAAAGCTCGGGGGCTTGCGTGATGCCTTTCCGCATTTGGCGATTCATGCCTTTACCGCAACGGCCCCTCGTCCTGTGGTGCAAGACATTGAAACCAGCCTCAAGCTTAAGGATGCGGAGCGTTTTCAATCTTCCATGTTTCGAGCGAATTTACAGTATAAAGTAGCACAACGTTCAGGGCGTTTAGCGGATTTTTTGCAAGAGCAAGTCTTGCCGATTTTGCAAAGTCGCAAAGGTCAAGCAGGCATTATTTACTGCTTGAGCCGAAAAGATGTGGAAGACATGGCACTTGCCTTGCAAGTCAATGGCATCAATGCCAAAGCGTATCACGCTGGCATGCCCGATGCCCTACGCAGTCAAAACCAAGAGGCTTTTATGCAAGGCAAGGTTAACATTATGGTGGCGACAACCGCCTTTGGCATGGGCATTGATCGGGCGGATATTCGCTTTGTGATTCATGCCAGCATGCCACAATCGCTGGAAGGTTATGTGCAAGAAGCAGGCAGGGCAGGGCGTGACGGCTTGCCTGCCACTTGTTACTTGTTTAAGCGAGCAGGTGATGAGCGTAGTTGGACGAATATGCTCACAAAAAGTGGGGAATCCACCCAGCGGTTGTGGAATATGTTGATGTATACGGACAGCAATGCGTGTCGGCATCAACAGATTTTGGATCACTTTGGGCAGACGTTGAAGAGCAAGCGATGCACAGGTTGTGACGTTTGCCAAACTCGTCCTGCGGTGTATGACAATAGTGCCTTCTTTATGAAGCACGCCTTTTCGGTGATTCATCGCTTGAAAGACCATGCCGTGCCTGACACGGTGGTCGGAGCCTTGTATGGGGACTTGGCTCCTGTTGCGATGGGGCATCGGGAAGTGGTGCAGGCCTTGCCGAGTTTCGGAAGCTTTAAAAAGGAAGGGGCATTTCGCATTTCCTTGTATTTAGAGCAGTTGGAGCGTTTAAACTTCATTAGTTTACCTCATCATGCGGGTCAAACAGAAGCGTACAAGTTGGAATCTAAAGCCATTAAATGGCTTAAATCCAGTGACTTTGCCCTAGATGAAACACCACTCATGCGAGCGGAAGATGCCATTCCTTTGCCCACGCTTGCTGATTCGATCGATCGCTTGCCGAAGCTTATTTTGCCGAACGCTCGCCCGAAACCGCCTCCTAAACCACGCAAACGCCAGCCTCGAACCCCGACGTTTTAGAGATTGTCTAAGCGTTTTAAAATATCACTGGGGTCGTTATAAATGCGTTTACGGTTGTCTACACTGAGGATTTTAACTTCTTTGTGTGTCGTGTCGACATAATAAATGATTCGCCAATCTTTCAAAAGTCGATAGCGATACAGTCCTTGTATAGCTGAATTTAGAGTTTTCTGTACAGTAGGCTAGACTAGGAGCCTAGATTATTTTGTGAGGGCGTGTAGACAGACCTACATAACAGAACAAAATAATCGTAGCGACAACGTATAGACACTGTACAGAAAATTATC
>JAJTHC010000151.1 GCA_021299615.1 Vampirovibrionales bacterium | reverse complement strand
GATAATTTTCTGTACAGTGTCTATACGTTGTCGCTACGATTATTTTGTTCTGTTATGTAGGTCTGTCTACACGCCCTCACAAAATAATCTAGGCTCCTAGTCTAGCCTACTGTACAGAAAACTCTAAATTCAGCTATATTCAAATTACCATTTTCCTTAAATACCTGTACCCCTTCACGCTGTGATTGAGACATTGCAAGTGGATTTAACAAGGAGCGTTGAAGCGTCGGCTTAAAAGAAGTACTGGGACTCAAGGGAGACAATTGCATAATTTATAGTCCTTATAAAATGAGAGAAGCATCAATTAAAACACAAGTTTTATGGGAAACTAAAAAGTGGGGCGATCGAGGGGAATCGAACCCCCGTATGCCTGGACCACAACCAGGTGCCTTAACCGCTTGGCGACGACCGCCACAATCTAGTAATCACAACATTTAATGTAAGCAAAACATAGCCCTAAGTCAAATGCTTTTTTGAAAGCACTTTGCATAATGAGGATGAAACTTATCCGTATAACGCACGTTGGGGTTGGCTTGATGCACCAATCGCCACAGGCTATTTTTTTCTGGCGTGCGTAAATCCGCCCCGTTATGCACCAAAACCGCATGATTCGGCACGCCCACCGCATCCGCATGATGCTTGGCGTTTAACGCCAATAACGACAACATCCCCCTGTCAACGCCGCCATCTCCCAGTGTAATAAGGGCTTCAAGCTGTTGCGAAAAGCCTTTGATTCCTAAGGATTCAGCCAAATCAATGAAGCCATCGTACAAGTACGCCAAGCTCTTGCCTTTGTCGAGCAAACCATTGATGAGAATGTAAGAACGGGGACTGTCGGACTGTTGACGAGCAATGGGTGATTCCATGTGCTTGGTCTGTGCGGCAGGACGCAACACCACGCCCTTGTCGAGACAGGTAGTAAAGGCAGGCAAAGCTTCTTTTTTTAAAAAGGCAACGAGCGTCGCAAGGGCATCAACGGCACTATTTTTAGGCGTGCTTCTTACATTATAAGGAATGAGAGCTTCTAAGTCTGCCACGTTATGCTGGGGCGTCCACTGGCTTAGGGCGTCTTGCCATAGGTAGGATGCTTCCGCTTGCCAAGGGCTACAGCCCATGCTTTGCACCAGCGGTTTGGGGTCTCCTTGTCCAAAAAAGGCGACGACCAAATGTTCCACAAAGGACTTATTTTCACCACTAGATTCATCGTAAATCGTGACCTTCACAGGTAAGTGAAAACCGTGGGTGACCTCTAGTTGAGCTTGATCTCGCATGACTTTAATGAGCCGTTCAAAACCTTGAGACGCTTTATCATTCTGACTGTCTTGAGCGAAGGCTTCCACCGCCAAAAGCTCTAAAGGTTCTAGGCATCTAACTTTAGTGGATAAATCGTTTAAGACGTATTGGTAATGACGCAATAAATCGTCACGTACCCGTCCGCTTAAGGGCAGGCGTTCCGCATCTGAATAATCATGCGTATAGTCTTTGAGTAAGGCCGTTTCATAGGCTTGAAACAGCATGGCGTCTCGTTTTGGGGCGTCTTGCAAGTCGAGCATAAAATCCCCCCAAGTGGATGCATTCTGCGAGTTATAATAGGCGATTTGTCCGTTATTGCAGAGCAGGGCATCAGGGGCGTGGAGGGTGAAAATAGCGTCGCCCAGCTCGGTGATCCAATTCATGGCAACTTCGAGGGTGCGTCCTGTACTAAACACATTCAATTGCTCATCAGGGGAAAGCGGTGTGTCGTAAGGAATCTGTGTTTGCTGGATGCCCAAAAACTCGACGGCTCCTTGATTCAGGCAAACAACATCCGCTTCTTTGTGGGTCAAGGTTTCGTCAATATCGGTGGCTAACAACACTTTGGCGTGCTTGAGCTTGTGGGTTAATCGTTCAAAGGGGAGCATGGTAAGGGGGTCACTATTGATGTATAAAAGCTACTTCCTTAATTTAGCACAAAAGCCACGCATTATCTGCATGGCTTTGTGTAAGCTTTGAAAACGAGAAGGCACAGAGAAAGTTCAAGTCGGATGAAGATTCAAGAAAAAACAAACGGCTTTTGAGGCGTGTAGACGAACTACATAACGAAAAAACGGCTTGTTTTGACACAGAAGATTCGCCGAATGGGACTTTCTCTGTACCTTCACTATTTTATCCTTTGTTTTGAGACAGAGTCGTGATCAACAAAATCAGCATCAACACGATTTTCATTTTGTCCTGCCCCAAACCTTGAGGCGATGACGACAAGCCCGTCAATACAGGCAATAAGGCTTTTAAAAGATCTTGAGAATTATTCGACAAGCTCGTGCTTTGTGCATCAGATGCCCTAACCGCACTGTCGGCTTTAGCAAGATCTTGCGTTTGAGCCGTGCCTAAAGGCAGAATAGCATCTAAGCCTAAAGCAGTCCCTTGTGAGGTGATATTCTTGTAATTCAATAAGGCTCCAAATTGAGCATCGCCTTGGTTGACGTCTTCAAGTTCTTGGTAAAACTTGTCGGATTCGGCTTGCGTAATCGTGCCGTTGCCATAATCAGCATCATCCTTTGCGGAACGGCTGTCGATATAGACGAGAGCCTGTCCATATTCCCGAGCGTCCATCAGATTATCAGAACCAGCAAAAGACGTATAAACGGCTTTAAGGTTTTCGACACTTAGCTTGGATTTGACATCGCCTGTTAAGCCACCAGCGGCTTGAAATTCATTGAAATCGACGCCACCATTTTTATTGGCATCATTGGTACTGATATAATTCTTGGCATCAGTGGACAATTTGTTAATTTTAAAAGTCGGTGCATTGCTGGATGCAGGGTTAATCGTTGTCATGGTTCTCTTCTCTTTTCTTCTCTATAATAAAACACACGGAATGGTCATGGTTGCAAAGCTACCTAAATAAAGAGTGATTTTAGGATTCCATTGCTTTTCTGTTATATTTTGTTATAGCTGAATTTAGAGTTTTCTGTACAGTAGGCTAGACTAGGAGCCTAGATTATTTTGTGAGGGCGTGTAGACAGACCTACATAACAGAACAAAATAATCGTAGCGACAACGTATAGACACTGTACAGAAAATTATC
>JAJTHC010000112.1 GCA_021299615.1 Vampirovibrionales bacterium | reverse complement strand
GGTAGTGTGCCTTTTTCTAGGAAATAGACGATATAGAGGGACTTCAGGGGTATAATTGAGGCAATTTCAGGAAAAATCACTCCATTTCCTCACTTTTTACGCCACTCATAATATTTTCGCTATTTCTCTGTATCCTCAAGACGCCAGACGCTATTTAATCGTTTAATTGGTATAAGACTAAGAACGAGCCGTTACCAACTGCGTTGCTGGTGACATGGGGTAATAGTTTGGTGCAGACCAATTATAGCCAATGTTATCTAAAATACGTTGAATCTGTTGATGTAATTCTTCAGGGGCAAGCTTCTTTTCTTGCACGTTTTTCTTTAAATTACGCAAAGCATGTTCCAACTGCGAACGTTCACTAATGGCTTTAAAATGTGGTTCAAGTGTGGTGAGTTTATACGTTTCATATTGCTTTTCAGTTTCTGCATTCAAACGCGTTACTTCAATTTCTCGTAAGCCTTCTACTAAAAATTGCATGGTGCGTAACATAACCCCCATGGCTATAAATAGACCCGCCATAATAAAGCCTTGTTTGGACTGAAAAAAGTGTAATAACACTGCTTCCGTATTTTGAGGGGCTAACGTGTTTTTAATAAACACCTGTTTTTCATTGAGTGGACTCCGTACCTTTTGGGGATCCTGTTCAAGTGCTTGGCTCAAGGGTTGAACGACTTTTGCCACACTTTCGCGAATGGCTTTTATAGCATAAAGTCCAATGCTTGCCATGGTAAGGCCCAAGCCTGCCCCTACCCCATTTAAGGTCCACCGAGACGCCTTCTTAAAATCCAAGGGTGAGTTTGCTTGATCGATATGTTTTACAGAAGGATCTTCGGATGTTTGAGAGCTAGGATTCGAAGCACCCTGTTTCTGTTGTGCCTGAATGAAATGGGCGGCACGAGGCATGGGGCTACGGTTTTGAGGAAGAATGGCAAAATTACTTTGTTTATGTCGAAAATCGTCTCGCTCCCTCACCTTATTAGGATTCGACGACGAAGGCATACATTCAAAAGGAAGGGGTGATAAATAGGCGTCTTCGTTGGGGATGCCTGCTCCCTTTAGAATTCGACGGATTTGATCTTCGGCATAAAGGTGATTGTCTTCATCTATCTGCGTTTTGGCTTCTATCGATGCCTGATAGGCTGTACTTAAATTACCCACCAAGTTCGCACGAATTTGACTTTCTTGCCAGCGTACCCATACTTCTTGAAAGCCACTAAGTACGTTACTGGCTAGGTAGCTAATTCCCAGAACGGCGGTGGCTCCTAGAGCAGGGCGTGTTAGGTGGGGTGCTAAAACAGGAATCATCATCATTAACACGGCGGGGTCTGCCAAAAATGCCACAAGTTCATTTTGATGATTACTTTGAGCGTCTGTTGGCTTTTCTGAATGTTCTAAGTCCTTAACCACCGTTCCCAGCGATTCCAAACTTTTTGTTCCGTTAGGTAAGGGGTGACGCATCCACAGGGGGGCAAGGAGTAAGGCGGCTAAGGCTCCTAGAGCAGATGAGATCATAAACTCAGACGGTGTGGGAATGGCACTTTTCACGAGTTTATTTTCAGTGTCATTAAGCGAATAGGGATTTAGGGTTTGTTGAGTTGTGTTAGATTTTTCACGCCCTTGCTTCTGAACATTATGATGTTCAGAATTATGGAAAGTGGACGAATAAGAACGGGGCAACGAATACATGAAGCTTCCATTTGAGATTTAGAGAGTTTTATTCAATTATACGTTAAAAATGAGTTCTGCATAGAATATAGTGTTTTAAAAAATTAAGCAGACGCTATTTAATCGTTTAATTGGTATGAGCAAAATAATCGTAGCGACAAAGTATAGACAAGTAGGGGAAATTATAAACTTGGCTATACTCGGCTAGATTTACGTCAACATCAACTGCTCTAGGACTAAGGCTGGATTGTCTTCCCCACTTTTTAGGCGAAACTCCACCTCAAGCAAACGACGCTTCAACACCTCAAGGTTCGCCAGACTCAAACCACGCACCTTTTCTAAATCCTTTTGAATAGGAAAAACCTTCTTCCCCTCAACTTGAGCAATTTCATCCAAGGACTGCCCCACGGCAAGTCCACGCTTGATGCGGTAATAATAATTCACCCGACTCGACAATAAGGCGAGAAACTTAATCGGGGCATCATTCACCAACAAGGCATTGAGATCGTGCATCGAACGATGCGTCAACCGCTTTTGCAACCACGCATCCACCACGCTGAAGGTTTGGGCATCCAAGACGCTGAAGCTTCGCACATGATGCGCTTCAATGACTTGAGCGTTTGTAAACGCATGGAGCTTTTCACATTCATTGATTAAAGGACGCAAGTCATTGCCCATGAACTCCACCAATAGAAAAGCGGCGTCTCGACTTAAGCGAATCTCAAGGAGCTGGCATTCTTCCATAAGCAAATGCACGGCTTTTTCAGCGTCCCAAAAGGCGGGGGTGTCAAACACGTGAAGCTGACTGGCTTTATGAGATTTAATCCACTTGCCTAATTTCATACGAACATCCAGCTTCGTGCTTAAAAAAATGATGTCCTTCTGCTCCGCTTGAGCCTCCAACGCCTCAATCAATTCAGGCACACGAGCCTTGTCGTCTTCTTTGAGATCATACAGCCCCTGCCAGTGATGCACTTCCACCACAGGCAAGCCCCCCAAGGCAAAAAAGCTGGTGTTCAAGGTTTCCAACAACTGCGAAAAACTGGGGTCATCCAACACATGATGCGTCAACGCCCCCAACTCACTATTGACGACTTGCTTTCGCAAGGCTCTAAACGCCCGTTCCTTACGATATTCATCCGTGCCGTAAAACACATGAATCGCCATACTTAAAACGCCAATTTCCAAAGCACAAAATGCCCTTGCAATTTTTGGCTAAATTGCTTGAGATTTTGAAGGGTCACGGTGGCGTCTTTCACCACATTTTGAAGCACTTCCTTGGTAATCGGATTGGTTTTGTCATTCGTCACCTGATTCGCTTTTACCAATAACGTATTCAGCTCGCTTAAGGTGACTTCCATTTTAGTGGTCAGCGTTTCGGCTTCGAGCTTGGTTTTCGCCAACGTCGCCACATTGTTGACGTTGTCTAAAGCGAGGTTGGCTTTTTTAAAGGTATTCGCCAATTCAGGCGAGCTAATCAAGGCTTGAGCCTGCAAAACGGTTTGACGCAAGTCGGTGATGAGTCCCTTGAAATCGTCTTTCAGCATAGGGTCGTTCACTAATGTATTGATATTCGTCATTAATCGTGTTAGCGACTTGCTCAACGTCGCCACAGATTGCACCATGCTGTGAATGTCTTGTTTCAAGGTTTTGAGCAAGCTTTGTGTGGTCGAAACGAGTTCCGTGGTTTGACCTGAGAGCAATTTCACGTTTTCAATAATCTGTTGAATATGCACGATGGTTTCAGCATCCAACAGTGCGTTGATTTTGTCGTTGGTTTCTTTCAAGGCTTCGGCAGATGCGATCGACGCTTGCAAGAACTTCTTGAGTCTTAGAGGCGTTTCCACCGTAAAATACGTGCCTTGAGCAGGCAACGACGCAGGCGACCATTCCGCATCATAGGAATCAATCCGCAAGGCAAGCGTATTGTGATGAGGCTTCATGAAGTAAAACGGCACTTCAGGCAATAAAACACCGGGGCGAGTGATTCTAAAAAACAGACGTTTGCCTAAGTAAAACTTCTTCTTGTTCAACGGCGTTTCAGGAGGCGCCTGCAAGGCTTCCACCTTTTCAACCGTGCCAATATCCACCCAGCCTTCTTTCATGCGAAGCTCTAAGTCCCACGGCAAGGGATGTTCCGCAACGGAATACGCCGTTTCCACATCCGTCCACTGTAAGTGAGGCGGCGTAATCTCAAGGAGTTTTTCGCTAATCAAGCCCGATTGCTCAATCGAAAGCACCGACGCCTTGGGGATGGGGTTGTCTTTGCTCGCGAGGCGAAACTGCACGTCGACATCAAACTTATTTTTGTCAAATTGCGGGATGATTTTTTCCACATAGCCGACTTGGGTTCCCATGAGTTGCACGGGTGCACCTTC
>JAJTHC010000179.1 GCA_021299615.1 Vampirovibrionales bacterium | reverse complement strand
TTGTCGCTACGATTATTTTGTTCTGTTATGTAGGTCTGTCTACACGCCCTCACAAAATAATCTAGGCTCCTAGTCTAGCCTACTGTACAGAAAACTCTAAATTCAGCTATACAAAGACGACCATAAGCACATCGAGAATCGTAGCGACAACGAAGACGCCAGACGCTATTTAAACTAAGAAATGGTATTAATCGTTTCATTGGTATTAAATCCTAAACAATTACAAACGACTCTAAAGCAGTCGCATGAAGGGATTCGCTATAGGATGCGCCTACCCACAAGTCCAACAACGCCTGCCCTGCTTGAACGAAATCGCCTTCACTATGATGCAAAATCACGCCCACGCCGTAATCGAGGACATCGGTCTTCACCGTGCGACCGCCCCCTAAAGCCTTGACGACTTTGGCGATGCCCATGGCGTCAATGGACTGTATCACGCCTGTTTGTGGACTTTGCACCATGAGCTTACGCAAGGGTTGAGCCAGCAGGCTGGTATCGCTCAAGCATGCTACATCCCCCCCTTGAGCCTCAATCCATGCTTCAAACCGTGTAAAGGCGGAACCGTCACGCAATAAGCCTTGCACATAAGCGGTCGCCGTTTCAAGGGATTCGTATCGTTTTGCTGCCACCAACGCCATCGCCGTAAGTTTCACGCATAAGGCTTCTAAATCCAAGCTAGCACCTGTTGCCTTACCTTGCAAGACGTCTATCGCTTCAATCACTTCCACCGTATGCCCAATGGCTTTGCCTAAGGGAGCGTTCATAGGTGAAATCGTGGTTTCAACGGCTTTACTAAAACGCACGCCGATTTTTCGACACAAACTCGCTAAGACTTCGGCATCGTGAATATTTTTCATAAATGCTCCCTTCCCTGCCTTAATATCGAGGACGATGACATCGGCACCCGCTGCGATTTTTTTCGACATCACCGAAGCCGCAATCAGCGAAAGATTGTCGACGGTTGCAGTCACATCTCTTAAGGCGTAAAAAACGCCGTCGGCAGGGGTGAGCTTCGGTGTTTGAGACGACAACGCCAGCCCGATGCGTTGAATCTGTTCCACAAAGGCGGACTCGCTCAACTCCACCTGAAAATGAGGAATGGCTTCTAGCTTGTCAATGGTTCCCCCTGTAAAGCCCAAGCCTCTGCCAGACAATTTAGCCACTTTTAAGCCTGCCGCCGCCATTAAGGGGGCGACGATTAAGGTCGTTTTGTCCCCCACACCACCTGTCGAGTGCTTGTCTACCGTGATACCTTCAATCCCCATACCATGCAGATCTAGGGCATCCCCGCTTTCGACAAAGGCTTTTGTGAGAAAAAACGTTTCCTCATCGTTTAAGCCGTTTAAGCAGACCGCCATCAACCACGCCGAAAGCTGGTAGTCTTTCATACTGCCGTTCATTACGGCTTGCACGAGTTCGTTAATTTCGCTTTGAGTGTGGGCTTGCCCTTGCTTTTTCTGCTCGATCCAAACAGTGGGGTTTGTGGAAGTCATTGAAGTGATCTCCTTTGGGTCAACCTCTCTATCATACGCTATTTATAGCCAAGTTTATAATTTCCTGTACTTGTCTCTTCGTTGTCGCTACGATTCTCGATGTGCTTATGGTCGTCTCTGTACAATCACACATCTGCGAGTCTAGGCTCCTAGAATAGCCTAAGTACAGAAAACTCTAAACTTGGCTATAAACAAAGAGTTGGTGTGAACAACCGTCCAAGAGAAGTGGTTGGATTCACCACCCCAAAAAAGATACAGCACCAACTCGCTTGACCGATCTTTCCTACGTCACTTGCTAGCTGAGTCCGCTCACGATAAAACCTACCTCTTACTTGCGAGGACGCAAAAAATCAGGCAAGTCTAAAATCCTACGAGCTGCATCCGCCATGCTATTGCCACGGCTGGGAGCGTAGTCTGCACTAGGTGTGTTTGAAGTAAAGCCTGCCTGCGGAGCATTGGCTCCCACATGACCAGCACCCACTGCCACAGGTTCTGGAGCAGCATTACGACGCATAAAGCTTTCAAACGGACTTTGCACCCCTGAGATAACCGCTTCTTTGTGAGGTTCTTGAGCGTGACTGCCTGTCAACTCAAAGCCTGTTGCGATGACCGTAATTTGGATTTCACCGTGTAGTTTTTCGTCAATCACCGAACCGAAAATGATGTTCGCTTCAGGATCCACCGCATCATAAACGATTTCAGCAGCTTCATTGACTTCATGCAAGGTCATATCGGCTCCACCTGTGACGCTGAAAATCACGCCACTGGCTCCATCAATCGTGGTTTCAAGCAAGGGAGAGTTGACCGCCATGCGAGCGGCTTCCAACGCACGACCTTCGCCTGTGCCTTTGCCAATGCCCATAATCGCCGAACCTGACTGATGCATAATCGCTTTCACATCGGCGAAATCGACGTTAATCAAACCAGGGATCGTGATGATGTCTGAAATGCCTTGCACCCCACGCAATAAGATGTCATCGGCGACATGGAAGGCGTCTTGCATGGACGTGCGACGTTCAACAACGTCTAACAAGCGATCGTTAGGGATGACAATCAGGGTATCCACATTTTCTTTCAAGGATTCTAACCCTTGATTGGCTTGTTGCAAACGACGACGTCCTTCAAAACCAAAGGGTTTTGTCACCACACCAACCGTCAAAGCACCCAAATCACGAGCAATATCAGCGACAACGGCTGCGGCTCCTGTGCCTGTGCCTCCGCCCATGCCAGCGGTAATGAAGACCATGTCGGCTCCTTCAATGGCAGCGGCAATATCTTCACGACTTTCTTCGGCGGCTTTCTGCCCGATGCTGGGGTTTCCGCCAGCACCCAAGCCACGGGTGATTTTATTGCCGATTTGTAAGCGTTTTTCAGTTTTAGCCATTTGAAGCACTTGAGCATCGGTATTTAGCACCCAAAACTCAACGCCTGTCATGCCTGTTTCAATCATACGGTTGACGGCATTGCCACCTGCTCCGCCGACGCCTAGCACCTTGATAACGGCACGGGCTTCTTTCACCAATTCCAAGCGAGTTTGCTGGGCTTCATACGCATTGTGGTCTTCGTAGTTCATGGGGGATTCCTTCGCAAATAGGGGGGATACAGTGTATGCAGAGATTTATTCAAGAAGCCTTGAGAAACGCTTCAGCTCAACCTAAATATAGATTACTTAAAGCCATTGTACATGAGAAACACGGTTTAGGCTTGTAAGAACTTACAGAGAAAGTTCTTGATTAAATCATATCGTAAGTGAGGTAGGCTTGCACGTATTTTGATCGTATCGTTACAAAATGCAACAATCCATTCACTACGTGTAAAGATTACTAGGCTTATTTGTTGTCTTCTGTGTGCCATTTAAACGACATTTAATCCCTGTCTTCTTCAAGGGCGTCTTGGATGCTCTGAAAGCGTCCCTTGGCTTGATTTAAGAGGGCTTGACTGGCTTTAATATGCGTCACGCCTTCTTCAAACAAGGTCAACGACTCTTCAAGAGGCAAGGCGTCTTGGCGAAAGCGTTCGATAATCTCGCTCAAGGCTTGGGTGTGCTGGGTAAATGTTTCGGTGGATGTCATCAATGGGGCGTCCTTTTTCTATTGTGGAAAATTATACGACAGCAGGGGCTTGCGTCAAACGAGCTAAATCTTCAGGGGTATCGACTCCGACAGGGGCGGACGCCACAAGCCCTGCGTAAAGGCTCATGCCCAAGGCTAAGGCTCGCAACTGTTCGAGCTGTTCGGCACGTTCTAGAGCATCTTCGCCTGCTTCTACGAAACGCTCTAACGCCTTGACCTTATAGGCATAGACGCCGATGTGTCTGAAATAGGTGGTCGAATCAGGCTGAGCATGTTCCGCCACTTTAAGACCATTTCGCAAATAAGGAATCGGCAAACGACTAAAATACAAGACTTTGCCACTAGGCGTATACAAGGCTTTGACACGGTTCGTATTATCCAACAAGGCGTTTGCGTCGTCTTGCGTTTGCGGAAGATCCGACGAAAAATAGGGCGTCACCAGCGTTACAATATCGGCGTCATCCGCATGGGTTTGCATGGCGTGGAGCAAGGTATCGAGGTGTTCGGGGGAGATAAAAGGCTCGTCGCCTTGTAGGTTAATCACCCAATCATAGGCATCAGGCGTGTCTTGGCGGATGGCTTGAAAGGCTTCCCAAATACGATCGCTGCCTGAAGCATGATCCGTGCGAGTCATCACGGTGGCGGTTTCAAAAGGAATGAGTGCGTCTTGAATGCGGGCATCGTCGGTGGCGACGATATAAGTGCCTTCTGCCAAGCGACTTTCTTTGACACGCTCGACCACCTGTTGCACCATCGGGATGCCGTCAATCAAGGCGAGGGGCTTACCTGGGAAGCGAGTGGATCCATAACGGGCAGGAATAATCGTCACCACACGCTTGAGATTCACGGCAGGGGCAGCCTCCACGGCTTTTGTAACAAAGTCTAAAGCTTCAGAAAGTTCGGGTCGATACATGGCGTAATACTCCGAGTCATTTTGGAATAGGAACATGCGTTCTTTTTCCCATTCTAATATAAAGGATTGTTTTGTGAAACCTTCTTATTCAGCCTATGATTCATCCCTTGAACAACATAACACGCTTGCCTATTCGTTTTCGATGCAAGTGAGTGAAGATGAAAAGGTCTTCCCTAAAAACAGACGCTATAACGGGCTTCGTCAAGAAAATGGCTTGTGGATCAAATGGATTCCTAGCCCTGCTTTAGCCAAATGGAAAAGCACACCCATCGACTCTTAATATCCTTTAAGCGAGTGATCTAGTGTTTTAAAGAGTTTTCCGTACTTAGGCTAGACGAGGAGCCTAGATTATTTTGTGAAGAAGTGTAGATAGACCTACATGACTGAAGAAAATAATCGTAGCGACAAAGTATAGACAAGTAGGGGGAATTATTTAAAATACTATACCACCTCTTAGATCAATATAGAGTCTGGCGTCTTCGTTGTCGATCGGGTTCTCGATGTGCTTATGTTCGTCTAGATGTAAACCTTGCCCATCTGCGAGTCTAGTCTCCTAGAATAGTCTAATAGCTCATTTTATCTATAAAACACTATAATCGTTTAATTGGTACTAGAAAGTCTATTTTCTCTTATCTCTCCTCCCTTAGGGAGTAGGCTAGGTGGAGGGACACCAGCTATGACGGGGCATCCCGACTCTTAAATGATTGCCCCACGAATGCGATCCAACACACTGTCATAATCCAGCAATAAGCCTTCATTTAACATATCGTATAAGCCCACCATACATTTGCCCACCAAAGACGCCGTTTGCTTACGATCCAACATTTTGGCTTGTTCATTTGGAGTAAATTTTTTAAACAAAATATAACAAAATGTAACAAAATATAAATCCCTCCCCCCTATTGGTTTTTATTAAGAAAGGTGAGTCA
>JAJTHC010000276.1 GCA_021299615.1 Vampirovibrionales bacterium | reverse complement strand
TCGCCCCTTGATTGAGGCGATTACGGCGTATACGGCACCGTTATTGCCTGCGAACAAGCCTCGTTATTTGATGGGCGTTGGCACAATTCGTGACTTGCTCAAGGGCATCCGCAGTGGGGTGGATATGTTTGATTGTGTGTTACCGACTCGGAACGCTCGGCATGGCACGTTTTTCAGCCCTACAGGCAATAAGCATATTAAAAATGCGGAATTTGCCGAAGATTTCGGACCCTTGGTCGAAGGATGCGAATGCTACACCTGTCAAAACCACAGTCGTGCGTATGTGAAGCACTTGATGCGTCAGTGGGAAGACACGGGCAAAACGCTGTTGAGCATCCACAACATTCATACCTTGGTGCAGTTGGCGAAGACGACCCGTCAACATATTTTAGCAGGCACCTTCGACGATTTTTATGAAAGCACCCTTGAACAGCTCGGTGGCAAACTGGGCGGATGAATAGCCATTAGTCCGTTACTTAAGCTTGCATGTCCACTTTTTGAGAAGTCGCTGTTGGAGCTTGCTTCATGACTAAGTTTTCTTCTTTTAATCGTTTAACAATGGCGTCAGAATACGCATCGGATTTCCCCTTAATTTCTAAGCTTGAACTGATCCACGATGAAAGAAGTATAAGAGCGGAAACCCAAGTGAGTGTCCATAAGAGTGAGCCATCACCACCACTTCGATTGGTATAGGCAGGATCTTTTTTTATGTGTTGGGACTTAAAAAAATGCGTTTGGTCATTTTGTTTAAAAGAAACAGGTTGCAAATACATCATAGGTTAAAAGAACTTTCTGTTGATTAAAAGGGAGGGTTTGAGAGCTTTTTTGTTTTTTGAATCAGTTCCTCATTACCAAATCTTTCAACCCATGGAAAAGCCTTGTGTAGTTTTTGTATTATAGCTAGGGATGAATGGTTAGAAAGAAATTTAAGACGTTCACTTTTTTGTTGGTTAAGTGGCAGAAGTTTTATCAGTGTTTCTGGTACGTCTGGTAAATACACATATCCAAGATCTTTTACTAAATAAGTTTTCTCTGGATCCTTTCTTTGCGACGAATTCTTGGACGAATGAATCTGATACTCATACGTTGACCATTTGTCTGCACCAGATCCTACATCGCTATGTACCTGAGTAGCGAATGGTAACTTACTTACAGACTCCCTTCTAAATGAATCTTCAGGACAAAAATTCTTCATTAAATCTTTTCGATCTTCTACTGCTTGATCGGTATCCCCCCAGCCTGTAAAAATATCTCGCCAAGTCCAGCCTTTTTCCCCCGTCAAATCTTCTGTCTTTAATTTACGTAAAAAAGACCTTATTTCATCAGGCAATGCTTTATCGTTTGGTGTCAAACGTGCAAGAGTAATTAAACTCATTGCAGAAGCATAACGCTTACTAAAATTACTCTCATTACTACTTAAACCACCTGCTTCAACATTACCGTAATGCTCTAAAGCTGACTCTAAAAACATCGTTTCAGAGTCTTTAAAAATTCTAGATTTTTTAAATTTTGCATCTGCAACATTTTAATTCCCGCGAAGTAGCACTACCCCCATTATTTTGAAGAAATCCATCTGCCATATTCAATGCCTTATCAAAGAGATAATGCCCTGCTAAGCCATCCATTGCTTTTCCAACCAATACGGAGGATTCCAAAACTCCATTTCTTTGTTTTAAGCTAGAGGTATTATTCTCTACAGGACTTTTGAGAGTAGAAATTGCCTGAGAATGAGAACTTATTTTGTGTCCATTTGATAAAAGAGAAGTAGATTGTACAAACATTGATTTACACCTTAAAAATAAAGTAACTAACTTATTGTACTAAATAATTTTAAAAATGCAAGAAATTATTTAGGCGAGGAGAGAATATATGCCAGTTTCTTCGAAATAATCTATTTAACGTGTTTTCGTAAGAAGGGCTTGATTTATTCTGTGTTTTTGATTTAATAGTCAAAGAAGCTCATGAGAGATTGCCGATATGCGGGTGTAACTCAGTTGGTAGAGTATCTGCCTTCCAAGCAGACTGTCGCGCGTTCGAGTCGCGTCGCCCGCTCCATTTTTTATTTCTCCGAAATGCTTATGATAAAGGGTTTTAATGTCATTTCCTTCGCCAGCCTTTGATGAAAGCCAGTTCTTGGCGATACCCTCGCCCTTTGAACGAGTCACCATTATCGGAGCAGGTCTCATAGGCGGATCCTTTGCATGGCTGATGCGGGAACGCTTTGCAAGCGAAAAGCTACACATTACCTTAGTCGACAAAGACGAAAAAACCTTACAGCTCGCCTTACGCAAGGGAATTGCAAATGTGGCTCAACAAAGCTTGCCCGATGCCTTTGAGGGATCTCACTTGGTCGTCTTGGCGACGCACTTGGATTCCAACGAAGCCCTATTGCCCGAAGTCGCTAAGCGTGTTCAGGGCAACGACGTACTCGTGAGCGATATTGGTAGCGTCAAGCGTGGCATAGTCGATTTGGGCTTTGAACTCTTGCCGAATGCCTTTATCGGCGGTCACCCTATGGCAGGGCGAGAAAAGCAGGGGATTGAACATGCTAGTTCTTTGCTTTTTTTTCAAAAGCGTTTTTTGTTGACACCGCATCCTGACTTTACGGAAATACGTTTGCTGAATCAGTTTAAAGCCTTTTTGGAACTCATCGGCATGGTGCCTGTTGTGCTTGATGCCCCACATCACGATGAAGCTATGGCGTATGTAAGCCACCTACCCCAATTGTATGCCGTGTTGTTGACGAATCTCATTGCTCAACACAAACCAGGGCATTTACTCGCCTTTCACGGTGGGGGGATTGATGATCAACTGCGTTTGGCGGCGAGTCCTGCGGCGATGTGGGTGCCTGTGTACGAACGTAATGCCGACAATATGGAAGCCGTCTTGGATGAGATGATACGCCTTTTGCAAGAGATGCGAGCAGGCATGAAAGACAACGATGCCGTGCGTGCGTGGTTTGAAACGTCGAATACGATTCACACGGCGTATCAACAATTGAAGCAACAGCAGGTGCATCCGCTTAAGAACACGTTGATTTAGCAGATCTTATCTAGGTAGTGTCGACATTCAGCCCATAAAGGGTACTTTCTGTGTCAAAACAAGCCGTTTTTTCGTTATGTACGTCTATGTACACGCCTCAAAAGCCGTTTGTTTTTCCTTGAAATTCCTCCTTTCTTGACTAAATGTCG
>JAJTHC010000165.1 GCA_021299615.1 Vampirovibrionales bacterium | reverse complement strand
GTGACGGCTCCGTTTGAACTCAAAGTGCCTCCTGAAGTGGGTTATGTGAAGTTGTCTACCTTTATGAGCAAGACGGCATCCGCCGAATTGAAAGAAATCTTGATTAAATATGCCGACAAAAAAGCCTTGATCTTAGACTTACGCTCCAATCCTGGTGGATTGCTCACCAACGCCATTTTTATCGCCGACTTTTTCCTCAAAGGCGGAGGCATCGTCTCCACCGTCGATCGTAACGGCTACAAGGTCATTACCCGAGCCACTTCGGATCAACTTAGCACGCAACCGCTCGTCGTCTTAATCGACGAAGGTTCCGCCAGTGCCAGCGAGATCCTAGCAGGGGCGTTGAAAGACCATCAACGAGCTGTTTTAGTCGGCAAAAAGAGCTTCGGCAAAGGCTTGGTGCAGGAAATCAATCCCTTAAGCGACGGAGCTGGCTTTAACGTCACCAGTCAACGCTATTTAACCCCGAATGACACGGATATTCATAAAAAAGGCATCACGCCTGATTATGAAGTCAGCTTCAAAAAAGAAGACGTCGATGCCAAGTGGGATCCTCAATTCGCCAAAGCCTTAGAAGTCGTTGAGCAGGACTTCCACATCAGCTTGACGAACGTACCTGTAAAACCTGTGCAGACGGCTCAAGAAGCCCCAAGCACTAAGGCAACCGTCAAGTCAAGCGTCAAGACTGCCGTCCCCACTGCACCCACGCCGTCCAGCACGATTGCCCCTAAGCAAGACGTACCTAAGACACCTGTAGAAGATAAAGAATAGCGGTAAAAAGGATTAAATGCCCATGGCAAAGATACTCGTTGTAGATGACAACCCAGCCATCGTTGAGCTAGTGAAAATCAACCTTGAAATGCAGGGGCATGATGTCCTAACGGCTCCTGATGGGCTGCAAGGTTTTGCGATCGCTCAGCAAGAATTGCCGCATCTCATTGTGCTGGATTTAATGATGCCGAATGTCGATGGCTACACGGTGTGCCAGCGTTTACGCAAGCATCCTGATTTGGCGGAAACGCCTGTGTTGATGCTCACCGCTTTGGGTGATATGGATGACAAGCTCAAAGGCTTTGATTCGGGTGCGGATGATTACTTGGTTAAGCCTTTTGAAATTCCTGAATTGTTGGTTCGTGTGCGAGCCTTGTTGCGTCGTACCAAAGCAGCGATGCCTTCGAGTGCTGCTCAAGAACTTCTCTCCATCGGGCATTTTACCCTTATTTCGGACAGCCTTGAAGTCAAGGTGCAAGAAACAATCGTCAAGCTTACCCCGACCGAGTATGAGATTTTGAATGCCTTGATTCAAAATCACGGGCAAACAATCGCCCTTGGCAAGTTGTTGCAAGAAGTGTGGGGCTATAACCCTGATGATGATGTGGAAACCTTGCGTGTTCACATTCGCCACTTGCGGGTCAAGCTTGAAAAAATCTCGCCTGATTTAAAGTATATTGAAACGATTTATGGTGGTGGCTACCGTCTATGGCCTGAAGGCAAGGTGTCTTAACAGGCCTTAGGTACCTTAAGGAAACATTGAATTATGCCCAGCAATCGACGTCCCCTAAAGGTAAGAGATTTCGCTATTTCAAATCAAGTGGCTAAGTTCCTTAGTCAACAAAACATCACCCCAAACCAAATTTCGGTGTTAAGTATGCTTTTCGCTGTTTTGGGAGGCTTCTGCTTTTGGCAGATTCATTCACAGGCAAGCAATCCTTTTCAAGAAAGCCTCTACTTTGTGGGTGTGGCGGGTTGTATCCAATTAAGGTTGCTCTGTAATTTGCTGGATGGCATGGTGGCGATTGAAGGAGGCAAAACCACTCAATCGGGCGAACTTTATAACGATATTCCCGATCGGATCTCCGATGTGATTTTCTTTATTATGGCAGGCTATGCGGTGAATACGGTGTCTTGGAACAAGGAACTCGGTTACTTGACGGCGATTTTGGTTGTTTTAACGGCGTATATCCGATTTTTAGGGGCTTCTATGAAGGCACCTATGAACTTTCAAGGTCCTATGGCAAAGCAACATCGCATGGCGGCGTTGACGATTGCCAGCTTGGTAAGTGCCGTTGAAGTCTTTTTCTTTGACGCTCATTACTTCTTGACCTTTGCCTTAATCCTGATTGCCCTAGGCTCTGTGCTAACGTGTTGGAATCGTATTAAAGCAATTTATGACTTTGTGGAGGCTCAATAAAGGTGCTTATCGAAAGTCCTGTTGCCTACGTTGGTTTGGCGGTTTTGCTTGTCTTGATTTTGGCATCGGTCGTGACCTTTATCATCAAAAAGCAACAAGGGCATTCCCTTTCGACACAAGCCGTCGAACTCGATCAACGCATTCGTTCTTGGTGGTGGATGATGATCCTTTTATTTGGATGCCTATTTCTCGGGAAATTAGCCAGCATTACCTTATTTATGTTCATTAGCTATTTGGCATTGAAAGAGTTTTTTTCAACCGTACCCACGCAGCACGTTGATCGTTCTGTTTTATTTTGGGCATATTTAAGCATACCCTTGCAGTATTATTGGGTATACAGTGCATGGTATGGGATGTTTTTGGTCTTCATACCCGTTTACGTGTTCTTACTTTTGCCGTTTCGACGAGTGCTGACTCAAAAAGCCGAAGGTTTTACGCAAGCCATGGGGATTATTCACTGGGGAGTCATGTTGAGTGTTTTTTGCTTGAGCCACATTGCTTTTTTGCTACAAGTAGATACTCATTCAACTGCTTCAAGCGGAAGCTCCCTCGTCTTATTACTTTTATTGACGACCCAATTTAATGATATTGCTCAATATATCTGTGGTAAAAGCTTTGGCAAGCATAAGATTATTCCTCAAATAAGCCCAAACAAAACGTGGGAAGGCTTTATCGGGGGCGTTATTTGTACAACGATTCTTACCAGTCAATTGGCTCCTTTATTGAGTCCTTTTAGTTTTTCACAAAGTCTTATTTTAGGATTGATTATTAGTTCGATGGGCTTTGTGGGAGATGTGGTAATGTCTGCCGTGAAGCGAGACTTGGGGATTAAGGACTACAGCCAGCTCATCCCTGGGCATGGAGGCATTTTAGATCGTTGTGATAGCTTGATCTATACCGCCCCGCTCTTCTTTCATTATTATGCATATCTGTACTACTGATACCAATTCCCATTTTAAATAGCGTCTGGCGTCTTCGTTGTCGCTACGATTCTCGATGTGCTTATGTACGTTTGTGTACACCTCACACATCTGCGAGTCTAGGCTCCTAGAATCCACCTATACGCTTTTCAAACTGTGAACTGGTATAAAAGAAGTGACTTATGAAAAAATCCTTATACAAACTACTGTTTTTTGCCTTGTGGATGAAGCCCCTTGCCTTTATTCTAATAGGCTTAAACATCGTTAGGGTGGGGACACTACCAACTGAAGGACCTTCAGTGGTCATTGCGAACCACAATAGCCATTTAGACGCCTTGATTTTAATGAGCCTTTACCCGTTACGCATCATAAATCAAGTGCGTCCTGTCGCCGCAGCGGACTACTTCTTTAAGAACAAGTATCTTAAATGGTTCGCCACCCGTTGTTTAGATATTGTCCCGATTGATCGTAATAACCGTCAATTAAATGAAACCTTTGAAATTTGTAATACGGCTTTAAATAATGGGCAAATTCTCTTGCTCTTTCCCGAAGGGAGCCGTGGCAATCCCGAAGAATTGGGAAAGATCAAGAAAGGTCTTTTCTATATGTTGAAAGATCGTGCTGATCTCGCTTGCCTAAAAATTGTCCCTGTGTTTATGTATGGATTGGGCAAAGCCCTGCCTAGAGGAGAAGCCTTATTGGTTCCCTTTAATGTGGATGTAATTATCGGCAAAGCACTTGTGTTTCCTGAAACGTCTAAAGACTTTGTTCACGCCATTGGGCAAACCTTTCAAGACTTACAAAGCTATTGTTTACATAAAGGGGTATTCCAAGAACTTAAAGATGAATAAGATCCTTGCCACATGGGATATTTTAGTGTACACTAAGGGTAACACATACACATTTTAGGGAATCTCGCCCCCATGACTGAAGCCTCTACTCCCCCCCCTCAACAGACGCCTTCACCTTCTGTGCAGCACAAAGTGCATAGCCCTGGTCCCTCTACGCCTAAAGCCCCCGATGCTGACACCCAAAAAGGCGGACGCTCTGCCGTTTCCCCTGCGGAACAAAAACGCCAAGCCGATGCAAAAATAGGCACGCCTCATGCATCTTTACCCCAAGCCATGCCCGCCCTTCCCCCAAGGCAAGGCGCCTCTTTCTTAGAATCGGTGCGTGAAAGCCAGCAAAACTTTCGCTCTGATTCTCGCATCAAGCAATACGAAAAACCCTTGCTCACCGTGGATGTTAACGTATTCACCATTTGCGACGGCAAGCTCAAAATCCTGCTCGTGCAACGTAAGGCGGAACCCTACCACAATATGTGGTCAATCCCAGGGGGCTTTATGAATATCGGGGAAACGCTCGATGAAGCCGCCAACCGTCGTTTGTTTGACCGAACAGGCGTGAAAGAGATTTACCTTGAGCAGTTGTCGACCTTTGGCGAACCTCGTCGAGATCCTCGCTCTCGAGTCATTACGGTGGCGTATATTGCCTTAGTCGCCTCCCATCGCTTGCAGTCGGATGTTCATGCCAATGAAGAAACCCGCTGGTTTGATGTCAGCAACCTGCCACCTTTGGCGTTTGATCACCGCATTATTGTGGATGTTGCCATTAACCGCCTGCGTGAGCGTTTAGAAATTTCAGGCTTGGCGTTTCAATTGTTGAGCGAAAAGTTTACCTTGACCGAATTGCAACGTATTTATGAAACCATTTTAGGCAAAAAGCTCGACAAGCGGAACTTCCGCAAGAAGATTTTGGCAATGGACACGGTGCAAGAGCTTGAAGGCGAAACGAAGATGGAAGGCTTCCATCGACCTGCCCAACTCTATGCGGTGAAGACTCTTTAAAACAGTTTTAAGCCTCTCACACAACGTCATTGCGAGCGTAGCGTGCTAATCTGTAAAGACTTCGAAAGTGGTGGAAAGATTGCTTCATACCAATTAAATGATTAAATAGCGTGTTATAGCTGAATTTAGAGTTTTCTGTACAGTAGGCTAGACTAGGAGCCTAGATTATTTTGTGAGGGCGTGTAGACAGACCTACATAACAGAACAAAATAATCGTAGCGACAACGTATAGACACTGTACAGAAAATTATC
>JAJTHC010000150.1 GCA_021299615.1 Vampirovibrionales bacterium | reverse complement strand
TGGGATGACATCAAAAAAGCCACTAGCCCCACCGATGCAAAGCACTAACCCTAAGCCTTCTTCCGAGGAGGCGTCTTGCCTCAGTCCTGAAACGATGCCACAAACTTGAGGGAATTCCCGTCTTAACCGTCCTAACGACGCTTGCCAAAGCGATCCTTCCAGCTTCTGTGATTCGTCTCAAACTTAGCGACGTCCACCGATTCGGCTCCGCTGATATAAGGCTTGAAGGTCTTTAAAAACTCGTTGCGTAAGCTATAACGGATTCTTGCCTGCTCGCCCGCATTAAATTTCAAGCTCGACTGCTTGAGCATCGATGCCAACAAGCGATCCACATCCGCATCAAGGGTTTGAAGCGTCATAAACTGCATCGCCTTACGCTCTGCTGGGGACAGTTTAGAAAGATCCATGTCTTTCACACTCAGCCCAAAGGTATTCAGTTTTTTTAAGTCATAACCCACCGACCAATTATTGACGCCATCGCCCGAAAGCCCGTTCATCGTCCCAACAGAGCTGAACGTCAAGGGGTCGTCGAGGCGACTAAGGGATTCCGTCAACCTATGGTTATTTTGTATATCCGTCAAGCCCGACCCCAACTTCGAGGCAACCGAAATCACGCTTCGATGCTTCGGAGGCTCCTGCCCCTTGAGGTAGTACGCCTTGTTCAAGTGAGCAGTAAGCAGGGTATCGACAATGCGTTGGCGTGATTCTGGCGAAAAGGTCAAGTAAGCGCCGAAATCAAGCAGGGCGATTTTCTTAGTCGCTTCTTGGTAGCGGAACTGCCCGCCGTGAATGTCCGAATGGGCGATGTGGGTGCCTGAAAAATCAAGCTGGCGTTGAAGCATGGCGTAAAAGGCTTGGGCTTTAATCCGCTTAAAATCTTGACTATTTTGCGGGTGCTTCTTGTCGATACTTTGGGCTTCTAGGGCTTTCATGCTCAAGGAATCCTTGATGAATTCCATCTCAATCAAGCCGTTTTTCACATCACATCCATAGACTTCGGGTACAATCAAGCCGTGACGTCCATTGTAGTGTGTTCTAAAGGCTTTTGTGGCATCGACTTCTCGTTGAATATCGCCTTCTTTTTTGAGTCCGTTTAAAAACTGCAAGCAAAACTGATAAGACAAGGTGTTAAACTCTTTGGTTTGCATCAGGCGGTTGAGTTGTTGAGAATTTTGCAGGTTCGCCGTTGTCAACAAGGGCTTGACAATTTCAGGTCCTAAGGTGGTGATGACGCCGTGAATGGCTCGCCCTGTGGCGAGCAAGTTGTCGTCTTCAATGGGTCGAATGACCTTAAAGGCACTATTAGGCAAGTCTTTATGTGTGACGATATGCCCCACTGATGCCACCGCAATAATTTTAAACTTGCTCGTTGAACGGCTTAAATCGGGATATGTTTGCTTGAAATACGGCGTCATTTGTTTGACGATGTCTTTTAACGGCAAGGCAGGGGCGTTGTCTTGCAAGTCATTCATCGCCACATAAATGGGTTTTGCCATCGTCGCAATGAACTTTGCCACTACGGCTTCTTTTAAATCTTGAAAGCGACGATTGGGAAGCTTGGGGTTGAAGGCAATCGCCTCCTTAAAAGACTCCTTCGATCGCTTGTGCATGCTGGCGACGAGTTCGTTGAGCTCGTTTAGGGGCAGTGCCTTTTTCACGACTTCCGCCAATTGCTGGGTGATTTTTTTGGCTGGCGTGCCTGCAATGCTCAAGAGCTTTTTGAGCCACATGCCATCTTTAGAAAAGAGGTCTTTCAGCCAAAACGTGGGCGAAAGAATGTAACCGATCACTTGCAAGCGGTCACGAAGGGGGAATCCGTTAAACAAGGTGCCAATAAAGGGGATCCATTCGGCGACATGCTCACTCAATTCTTTGGAATTGAGGCGTTTTTCGATGACTTTCTTACCATTTTTAAAGACTTCCACCTCATCAAAAAACGGACGGTCAAAGTTCAGCTTCAAGGTACGCAAGGACTTAAACGAATCAGGCAAATCCCGATACTGAATCTGCAAGGCTTTGCCCTGTTCTTGCATTTTCATGTGAGTTGCCATGGTTTTCAAGTCGTTTTGAATCCACTTTTGAAGTTTGCTACTGGAATGCGACACATTCGCCACGGTATACGCCCCCACGCCGAGTGCTGCAATACCTAAACCCATGCCTGTGGCTACCGCATAAGGCATGGCTTTATTATGGTGAAACATGCCTTCAGGCACATACACATTCGGTGTATCTGCCTTTTTGGAGACCGTTGGCTTTTGGATCGCTGGCTTTTGGGATGTCGTCGTGGAAATCACAAAAAATATCCTTATTCGTTGTTGGCATAAAGCCAAGTGAAGCTTTTTTTGTGCTAGAGTGATTGTGTAGTATTTTGAAAATAATTTCTTCCTAACCCCCTCCTAATTTTAAGAGGGAAAACAATTTCCTCATTCACGAAGTGAATCTTCCCCTTTAGGAAGGAGAGGTTGGGAGAGGAAACCAACGGTTTTCTTTCCCAAGAGAAGCTTTAGCTTCGACAGGTTCGGGGGCGGTTAAACCACAAACGGAGTCTAAAGTTTAACCTCACCCTCGAACGTCCCTTGGACGTTCTCTTCCCTCTCCTAAAATTAGGAGAGGGGACAGAAAGACCTTATTTTTAAAATACCTATGACACAAAGGAGTCCAACACATGCCCATTATTCTGATTGACAACTACGATTCATTCACCTTCAACCTCTTTCAAATGGTGCAAGCCGTCAGCCCTGTGCCTGTTTTGGTCTTCCGCAATGACGAAAAAACACTCGAAGAACTCCTCGCCCTCCACCCCGAAAAGATCATCCTCTCCCCCGGACCAGGGCACCCCGATCTCGCCAGTGACTTCGGCGTCTGCCGAGACCTCATCGCCTCACAAGACACGCACGGCATCCCGATTTTGGGCGTCTGCTTGGGGCATCAAGGGCTTTCTAGCGTCTACGGAGCCAAGGTCGTGCAAGCCCCTGCCATCGTCCACGGCAAAACGTCCGAAATTGACGTTTTGGCGGAAGACTGCCCTCTTTTTACAGGACTCTCTCGCCCCTTTCAAGCCATGCGATACCACTCCTTAGTCGTGGAAGAAGCCAGCCTGCCCAGCGTCTTGAAGGTAACGTGCAAAGACAAAACCCACGGCTTGATTATGGGCGTGCAACATGAAAGCCTGCCCCTGTACGGCGTGCAGTTTCATCCTGAAAGTATTGGTACGCCTGAAGGTCAAGCCTTGCTGAAAAACTTTGTGGATCGTGTCTAATGAACGCTCTGAACTTGCCTGAATACTTGGCGTGGTTGACGAATGAAGAGGCTCTCAATCGTTTTTTAGATGCCCAAGAAAATGACACCCTGATGCTCGAACGCCTTACGAGCCTTCACCCCGATCGCCTCACCACCGATGCCTTGCGTCTCTTGCATCACGCCATTTGGGAGCGTCAAGTGGACGATTTTCACGCTTTTCCACAAAAGCCCGAGATATTGGTCGACACCTGCGGAACGGGCGGTAGCGGGATTTCGAGCTTTAATACGTCGACCACCGTCGCCTTTGTGCTTGCCAGTTTGGGCGTGCCAGTCCTCAAATTCGGCAACCGAGCCGCCACATCCGCATCAGGGAGTTTCGACTTTCTAGACGCCCTAGGTGTGCCGACGCCACTCAAGAACGACGCCGTTTTACCGTTGTTGGGAGAAACAGGCTTGTCGTTTTTAATGGCACCGCAAGTGTATCCCAGTTTGGCGAAGCTCGCTCCCTTTCGCAAGCAGGTGAAGCATCCGACCGCCTTTAATTTTTTAGGGCCACTACTCAATCCCACTCGCCCGACGCACCGTGTCTTGGGATGCTCCCACCCTTCGTTGATGTTGCCCCTTGGCGAATTGCTGGAAACGCCTGATTTGGGCAACGTTTACAGCCTACTCCTTCGAGCGTCTAACGGGCTGGATGAGGCTCATCCGCTGGTGATGACCAAAGGCTTGTATATCGGCAAGCGTCGCCCCTTGATGCTGGAGCTTCCTCCGATTTTGGGGGCGGGTGACGTTGTCGCCGAAACCAGCACGACTGGCTTGGATCTGTCGCCTAAGGCGAATGTGCATCGCTTTTTTGAGATGATTGAAGGTCGGGATGCATCGAGTTTGGCGTATTGGCAGGTGGTTTTGAATGCGGGGCTGGCGTGGCAGTTGGTGCATCCGCATGAGTCGCTGGCTTCTTCCACGGCGGTGGTGAAGGACGCCTTGGCATCAGGCGTGGTGCATCGCTTTTTTAAACGTTTTCCCTTGAAAGATTAATAGGGTTTGATAAATCAAACCTCTACGGTATTATTTTGTAATATATAGCCAAGTTTATAATTTTCTGTACAGTGTCTCTTCGTTGTCGCTACGATTCTCGATGTGCTTATGTACGTCTCTGTACACCTCACACATCTGCGAGTCTAGGCTCCTAGAATAGCCTACGGTACAGAAAACTCTAAAC
>JAJTHC010000259.1 GCA_021299615.1 Vampirovibrionales bacterium | reverse complement strand
TTTAGTCCCTTGGCAGGAACTTTCTAAAGATCTCGGCACGGTGCTTAAAATTATTCCCATGAATGATGAAGGCGTGCTGGATTTAGAGGCGTATGCGTCTTTGCTGTCTGACAAAACCAAGTTCGTGAGCCTCATTCATGTGTCGAACGCCTTAGGCACGGTGAATCCTGTCAAAGAGATGATTGCTCAAGCCCACGCCGTAGGGGCGAAAGTCCTCATCGACGGGGCTCAATCGACGCCTCACATGAGCGTGGATGTGCAAGACTTAGACTGTGATTTCTTCGTCTTTAGTGGGCATAAGGTCTATGCTCCCACAGGCGTAGGCGTGCTATGGGCAAAGCCTGAAATCCTGAATACCATGCGTCCTTATCAAAGCGGGGGCGATATGATTGATGTGGTGACGCACGAAAAAACCACGTTTTTGGACGGGCATCGGCGTTTTGAAGCAGGCACACCTGCGATCGCTCAAGTCATCGGGCTAGGCACGTCCTTGTCTTATGTGCAAGCCATTGGCTTAGAGCGTATTGGGCGTTATGAGCAGGAGCTTTTGGCGTATGCGACCGAAGCCCTTGAAGGCATCGACGGTTTACGGATTTATGGTAAAGCCCCTCATAAGGCGGCGGTGATTTCCTTTTTGGTGGGGGATGTGCATCCGCTGGATTTGGGGACGCTCTTGGATTTGGAAGGCGTAGCCATTCGTACGGGCCATCATTGTGTGCAACCCTTGTTGAAGCATTTTAATGTCAGTGCGACGGCTCGGGCGAGCTTTAGCTTTTACAATACCTTTGCCGATGTGGATGTCTTGGTTTCGGCGTTACGCAAGGCGATCCGATTATGTGGATAGCTTACTCTTATAAAGAGTGTTTTTTATATGGAATGCCAGTGCAACTGCTTTAAGACCGCTTCCACAAGGCTATGCGTCTGCCCTTGATGAGCAGCCAGCATCACATAACCCGCTTTAATCAAACGCTCACGCTCATGGGTGTTGGTCATCAACTCCACAATGGCATGTTTTAACGCAAGGGCATCTTGCACCTGAATGCCTGCTTCATGTTGACCCACCGTGTATGTGATTTCCTTAAAATTGCTCATGTAAGGTCCGTACAAAACAGGGGTGCCGACCATAATCGGCTCTAAAATGTTATGCCCCCCCAAATGAGGCAAAAAGCTCCCTGCGACAATCGCCATGTCCGAAAACGCTAAGATGTCTTTCAATTCACCGATGCTATCCACCAAAACCGTTTTTTCTGTATTGAGAGATGTTTCACTTAAAGAAGACCTCAAGCGAAAGCGAAACGTTTCTTCCCGCAACAAACGGCTCACTTGAGGGATCCGATCAGGGTGCCGAGGCACCAAAACGACACGCAATTCAGGGAAATCTCGAGACAACTCATACAATACATTCAACAACAGAGCCTCTTCCCCTTCGTGGGTGGAAGCCACTGTAATCACCGTGCTGTCTTTCGGGAAATTGAAGAGTTTTTTGAGATGCTGGATTTTGTCTTGTCGTTCGTGCCAAGGCGGTAAATCAAACTTTAAATTGCCCAAAACAGAGACCTTGTTAATAGCATGAGGCAAGAGTAAGGACTTAAAACGCTGGGCATCCAACTTTGTTTGCATGTAAGCGTGATCCAACAAGCTTAAAATGGGTCTTAAAAAGCGTTTGATTTTTTGATAGCCCAAAAACGATTTATCCGACAAGCGTCCGTTGATTAAATACAAGGCGGTCGAAGTACGGTGACCCACATACCAAATAAAATAAGGCCATAATTCAGTTTCCATAATCATCACCAAATCAGGGCGAATGGCTTTGACCAGAGGGTTTACGGCAAAAAAAGCATCATAAGGGAAATACAGCACCACACATTGATTGCCTAAATCCGTTTGGGCAAGCGTCTGCCCTGTTTTGGTGGTGGTACTAATGACTACCGTAATGTTCTGCTCTAAAAGCAGGTGAATCAAGGGCTTTACCGCTAAAAGTTCACCGACTGAAACCGCATGGATCCACAAGACAGGCTGGTTTCGGTTCAGCGTGTCAAGCTTTGCTTCTAAGGCAGGTGAAATAAAGCCACATTTTTGCCAAAAGCCTGCCCGTAACTTCGGCACAAACACAAAGGGAAGCACCCAAAACGGCAAGGTGAAAAACACAGCAATCAAAAGCAAAGCTTGATAAAGCAGTACACGACGAAAGGCTTCTTTGCTTTTTGAAAGCACGACACGTTTCCTTTTTAAAAAAGGGATTCACCGTTTAAATGATGAATCCCTTACAAAATGAATGACTAGCCAATCAGATCATCATCGGCGATGTTTGCCGCCAAGTCATCGAACTCTTCTTCACTTTCAATGCCCATGCCCATCGAAGAGGCAAAGCTATCATCCAGTAAGAAATCGCTGAAACTTTCCACATCGGGAGAACCGAACATGCTTTCGATTTCTTCCAAAATCGCCGAAGGCTTACGAGCATTGGATTTTTGGTTAGCGGAATCGTCCTGCTCAAGTTCACGACGCTGATCCTTAAAGCGTGGGAAACCTGTCCCTGCTGGGATGAGGCGTCCGATAATGACGTTTTCTTTCAGTCCACGCAAGAGGTCAATACGTCCTTCAACAGCGGCTTCCGTCAAGACCCGTGTCGTTTCTTGGAACGAAGCAGCCGAGATGAAACTTTCCGTGTTCAAACTGGCTTTGGTAATCCCCAGTAAAACAGGAGAGTAAGCGGCGGGACGTTGCCCTGCTTCTTCCGCTTGACGGTTGGCTTCATTGAGGACTTTCATATCCACTAACTCACCACCCAACAAGAAGGTATCGCCACTTTCGTCAATACGAACCTTGCGAGTCATTTGACGCACAATGATTTCCAAGTGCTTGTCGGCAATTTCAACGCCTTGTGAGCGATAAACTCGTTGGACTTCTTCAACTAAGAATTGGCTAACGGCTTCAACGCCTGAAATTTCGAGGAGTTCATGTGGATTGATCGAACCATCGGTGACTTGCTCACCTGCTTTGATGCGTTGCCCGTCTTCCACCAAGAGGTTTGCTCCCAAAGGAATCGCCACTTCCACACGACCTGCTTCATCATCAACGAGGAACACATGAGGCACTTCTTCATCCCAAGTAATTTCAATTTTGGCATTAAAAGGAGCCAAAACCGCAATTTCCTTCGGCTTACGACCTTCCAAAAGTTCTTCAACTTTGGGAAGACCCTGAACAATATCCCCTGTTTTTTGACGTTCAAAGATCAAGGTGGCAATCAAATCGCCTTGTTGAGACAAGCCGTAATTTTCAGCCTGCAACTGCGTACCAGGGCTAATCAAGTAGGGGCGTCCAATGTGGAGGGTGACGGTTTTGCCGTCGACGGCTTCCACTTGTGCCGAATCAATCGAAAGCGTGCCTTTATTGTCTAAGGCTTGACCCACACGAATGAAGTCACCCGCTTTGACGATGACATCGCCTGCTAAGGCCTGTTCTTTCAAGTGCTTTTGAGACACGAGCAATAAGCGACGCACTTCACGAGCATCGGCATCTTTCGGCAGTAAAATCGTTCCGTTGGTTGTGGCGAGTACTTGAGATTTAACGACGGCTCCGTTTTTCTCAATAATTTGACCATGTTCCACCAAAAGCATCGTTTTAGTCGCATTGGCACGAACGGTTTCAGAGCTATTGTTGTGACGAATGGTGATATGCTCAAGCACAACCACTTTCAATTCTTGCTCTTCTTCGGTTAAGGCTTGTAGTTCCGTCACCCCTTTTAGGCGAGACATGAAGCCTCCCATTTGAAGTACAAGGCTGGTACGCAATAAAGACGTGCCTTCGACAGAACGAAGCTTGGCACCGTCTGTGGCTTGCAATTGTGTTACAGGAATTACACGAATATGCTCTTCTTCAGTCGACATGAACTCAATGTTCACTTCACGAGGGGCGACTTCGTACTCATAAACAGGACGAATCAAGACTTCGGCATACTCCAGCGAAGAGGTATCATCAGTATCAGGATTGAAGCTCTCTTCAGCGTCATCAATTTGATAAGTAATGGTGACCAAACTGCGAACCGTTGCCGCAATACTAGGCGCCACTTCATCACCGACTTCAATAATCGTGCCGTCATCGACTTGCAAGTCTTTGACTTCATCCACACGATACAATTCACCAGGACGCACAATCACTTCGTGGATAATATCATTTTCTTCCACAAAGTTTACAACCCCGTCAATACGAGCATAAATACCGTTGACCAGCTCTGTTCCTGCTTTGACGAACATACCCGAATCCAAACCAGGGGCTTTGAGCGAAATATCTTTCGACACTTGGTGAATCTCTTCAGGAATGAAGAGAACTTTACCTGCTTTAGTGACGATTTGTTGCTCGTCGACTTCTACGCCTTCATAGCGGATTTCACCACTAGTAGGAACCGAAACGCTATCATCCACTAGTTCGGCAATGATACTACCATTTTCAACGGTCGTGCCTTGAGGCGCCTTAATGATGTAAGTTTCTTCCACTTCATCGGTATCGCCTGAAACTTGCCACAACATTTCTTTTTTCGTTTGCACGAACTCGGCATTGGCAGGACTGACTGATGCAATCACAACCGTCAATTCCTTACCATTTTCGATGACTTTTACATCTTCATTATTGATGTTCGCTTCAACCGTGACCAAATCTTCAGGCAGGCGGACTTCTCCACCATACTCACTTTGTAGCATGGTTTCAGCCAACACGTCATCGGCAAAAACGCTTTGGGCATCTTGCACTTTTAAGTCCGAACCTGCAGGTAAGTTGTAAACATCCCCACCCAAGACCCAAATCGTACCGCTACGGTTGGCGGTGCGTGAAATGTTACCTTGACGATCCCGCTTTTCATCGGCATCAAAGTCTTCATAACGCACTTTACCGCTTAAATCAGCCGTAATATCTTTGGTCGCTTTTTCAGTCAAGCGGTTCATATTGCCACGAGCCGAACTCGGATCAAACTCAAAAATGGCTTGTCCTGCTTCTACAGCCGTGCCTTTTTTATGCACAAACAAGGTCGCCCCAAAGGGAACCGTATAGACGTCGTCTTTGCCTTTGGCGTTTTCAATCACCAATTGACCATCACGAGTGGCAATATCCACCACATCCCCATGACGAGTACGGAAATCACGAACAGGCACTTCAACTTTGACTTTACCCGCATTCGTCGCTTTGACGATTTCACGAGACACGCCACCACTAAATACACCCCCCGTGTGGAAGGTACGCATAGTGAGCTGTGTACCAGGCTCACCAATCGATTGAGCCGCCATAATACCGATAGCCTCGCCTTGATCCACCAACTTATTCGTGGTGAGCGACCAGCCATAACACTTTTGACAGATCCCGAAATTGGTTTCACACGTCAGACCTGAACGCACCAAAATTGCTTCAATGCCTGCTTCGTTAATGGCATCCGCAATGGCTTCGGTCATGACTTGACCTGCTTGAACCAAGACTTCCCCTGTTTCAGGATGCACGACATCAACCGCAGACGCTCTTGAAACGATACGATCTTCAAGGGTAACCACAACGGAGCTACCGTCGCTAATGGAACGCATCCACACGCCTTTTTGAGTGCCGCAATCTTCTTCGGTGATGATGACATCTTGAGCCACATCC
>JAJTHC010000063.1 GCA_021299615.1 Vampirovibrionales bacterium | reverse complement strand
GGATTGCTCGCCAAACAAGGCATTGAACGTATTTATGTGAATACCTTTTTCCAACGTGAATCCGTGCAAGTTGCCTTAAACGAAGCCGCCAAAACCCATGGCGTCGAATGGTTTGAGATCCCCGAAGAACGCCCAACAGGCACAGCAGGCGGTGTACTTCATATTTTGAATCACTTGGACGAGTTCCCGAGCTTTAACCCTGCGGAACCCCTGCTTGTGTTACAAGGCGATGCCGTTTCTAATGTGGACTTAGCCGCGTTGGTGAATGTGCATGAAGCGAACCAAGCGTCTGCTACGGTGGGTTGCCAAATTGTCGCCGATGAAGACGTTCCCAAATTTGGGATCGTCGCCACTCATTCTACCGATGCTCAAGACCAATCGGGGCGAGTTCGCACCTTCTTGGAAAAACCCAGCTTGGCTCAAGCAGGTAGTAGCCGTTTGGCTTCTACAGGGTTTTATGTGTTGGCACCGAGCCTGTTTCCGTATTTGAAAACGTGGTATCAAGAACGTTTGCAGGCTGTTCAAGCCGAAGCAAACGCCAAGAATGAGACGCCTCCCACGGAATTGAAGGAATTTGATTTCGCTCAAGATGTCTTTAATATGTGCTTAAAAGCGAATTTGCCTCTTTACGCGCAAGAAGTCGAAGGCTTTTGGTGTGATATTGGCAACCCTGCTCAATATGTGGAAACCTTAGCCATGGCGTATCGTGGAGAATTGGGCGAAGCTTTGCCCGAAGCCTTAGCCGATTACTACCATGACGCAGGCGTCTTTTACTGGCAGGGAAGCAAAACGCTTGCCGAAAAAGATGGTCTGACGCTTTCAGGTGGCGTTGTGGTTGCCAAGAAACAATAAGCCTTCCCCCACTGAGGATACCATGCCCCTAATCCAAAAATGCTATCGCCTTTTGAAGAAAAGCCTCTGTTTCTGTTCAGACATGGTGTTGTGGACGTGCTTGGCGGCTGGATTGGTCATCAGTATTTTGGCAATGGACTTTAAAAATCTGCCTTTTGCACCCAAAGAAGCCAAAACCCTGCATCTTTATGTGGAAGATGCCTACGCCTTAATGAAGGGATCGCCTGTTATTTTAATGGGCGTCCCTGTCGGTTATGTGAAGCAGGTCAAACTCAATCCGAAAGACGATTCCGTCTGGGTGGATTATGTATTGAACGATCCGCGCATGCAGATCCCCGAAGAAGCGGAAGCCCTCATTGTCGCCGCTGGCTTAGGCGGAGCAAAGAGTTTGGAGTTTACCTTAGACGAAAGCCCTGAAGATGTTTTTCAAGCCGAAGGCAAGGCTCAAGAAAAACAACAGGTCTTGCGTCCGTTTCGGCAAAAAAATATGTGGGACGCTCAAATTAAAATGGCAAACTTTCTAAGGCAAGGGGCAACCAGCCTAGGTAAATCGCTGGATGCCATTCCCACCGAGCATCGCCAAGCCGATTTAATGCGGATTGCTCAAGAAATGCGAGCTACGCAAGAAGACATGCACGAGTTGAATCAACGTCTACCCAAAATGCGAGACACCCTTTCGGCTCAGTTAAAGCGTGTGAATGCGATCATGCTAAAAGCCGATGATGAGCTGAACCGAGCGATGAAGAGCTATACCCTCTTGCAGGATCCCCAAAGTCAGCAGCGTCATAAGGTGTTAACGCAAATGAAGATGACCCGTACCATGCTAGAAGAACAACGTCGATTACTGAAAGAATTACAGACGCTTCCCTTTAAGAAAGACCCCCAAGTGCTTAAAGACAGTCCTTTACCTTTGCATCCTGTTGGGATTAGTATTTAGAACCTTGTAAACTTTAGCTAGTTTTATGATATAGCTGAATTTATACCATTTAAACGATTGAATAGCGTATAGGTGGATTCTAGGAGCCTAGATTCGCAGATGGGTGAGGTGTACACAAACGTACATAAGCACATCGAGAACCCGAGCGACAACGAAGACGCCAGACGCTATTTAAACTAAGAATTGGTATTATTTAATCGTTTCAGCCGTGGCAAAGTCTAAAAGAGCATCTAAATCAGCGGTGTCTTGTTGCTTGGCTTTCTCAATGGGAGGTAACCCCTTTTGACGCAAGATCTCATCCGTGCCGTAATAGTCAATCACATAATCAATAAATAAAATGCCGTTCAGGTGATCCATTTCATGTTGAATGGCTCGGCAGAGAAGGGGGTCATCCTTCACGTTGACGGTCATTTCTTGCTGGCGACCCTTTAAGTCTTGGTAGCGAATGGTGAGTTCCGCATGACGCTTAACATCTACAAAGACTTCAGGGAAGCTTAGGCAGCCTTCGTGGCTCTTACAAGCCCCTTTGCTCTTGACGATTTTAGGGTTTATAAAAACCATAGCAGGGTATTTTTTTGTTTCACTGGAGCAATCCAACACAAAAATAGAGAGACTTTCCCCCACTTGAGGAGCCGCAAGCCCACAACCATTGTTGGCGTACATCGTTTCCATCATGTCAAAAACGAGCTTTTGAATCTTGGCAGAAACCTTCAAGACTCGTTTGGCAGGGGTTCTTAAGACGGGGTGTCCGTATTTGACGACGTTGAGTTTACTCATAGAGGCATCCTTTATACTTTAAGTTAAGACTATTCTATTATAAACAAAAAAGCCTCAACAGTTTTAAAACGTAAAGGCTTTTTAAGATTTGATTGCCGCCTTTAGAGTTTTCTCTACGGCTGACTATTAACGTAGGTTTTGAGTCACCGTCGCCCCATGATCGCTCATCGCAGATTCGGAAATCAGCAAACCACTTTGCCCAAAAATCCCTAAACCGAGCGTAAAGATAAGACAAATCACGGTGGCTAGCGTCAAGGTCTTACTTAGGTTCCAAGCACTGTCTTTGCCTTCACCAATCAAACGCTGTACCTGTTCAGAAGGCTCACCAATCACCATCACTTTAATGATGTTTAAGTAGTAGTAGAGCGAAACGGTACTGGCGAGAAGTGCAATAATAATCACACCCAAGTTACCAAGATCACTCAAGACCACGGATTGAAACAAGAAGAACTTGGCGAAAAATCCTGCGGAAATTGGAATGCCAGCCAGCCCCAATAAGAAGATGCTAAAGGCAAACACAAACCAAGGCTTTGCCTTGATTAACCCAGAATAAGCACTAATCTCTTCAGATGCTAACAACTCATCGCCAATCATCGCACTGGCAAAGGCGCCTGTATTCATAAACACATACGTGGCTAGGTAAAAGAGCAAAGCCCCTAGGCTGTTTTGCGTAAGTGCGGCAAGTCCGACGAGCATATAGCCTGCGTGAGCAATCGTCGAATAGCCGAGTAAGCGTTTGATGTTCGTTTGCTTTAAAGCGGCAACGTTGCCAACAATCATGGAAAGAACGGCTAAAAGACCGATTAACAAAGCGACGTTCTCGTTCCCTACGCCTGCAAAAGGCGTCAACAAACGAATGGCAAAGACGAAAGCCGCTAACTTTGAGATAACCGACAGAAAGGCGGTAATTGGCGTAGGAGAACCTTCGTAAACGTCAGGCGTCCACGTGTGAAAGGGAGCCGCTGAAACTTTGAAGCCAATGCCAGCTAGAATCATGACGATCGCAAGAGACGCCCAAGCACCTAAATCACTCGCTTGGCTCAAGGCTTGAGGCAAGACGGCAAAACTTGTAGAACCGCCAGCTAATCCGTAAATTAAGGCCAATCCAAAAAGCAAGACGGCTGAACTACATCCGCCATAGACCAAATACTTTAGGGATGCTTCCGTACTTTTGAGGTTGTTTCTCAAGTAGCCTGTTAAAATATAGGAGCTAATGCCCAACGTTTCCAGTGCCACAAACGCCATAATCATGTCATTTGCTCCACAAAGAAGCAAGGCTCCTAAAAAGGCAGTGAGTAGTAACGTATAAAATTCGCCTGTTTGAGACGGCAAACGGGTTTCCACAAAACGCTTGCTTAAGTGTAAAATCAGAATGAAGCCCAGCGTCAAAATAAAGCGAGAAACCACAGAAAGTAAATCGGCTTCAAACATGCCAAACATCACACTTTGAGAAGCACTGACTTGACCCGTGTAAAACAACTGGTAATGCATGACAATGGAAACCAAAGCAACGACACTACCTAATAAGGCGATGCCCCAGCTCTTGGCTTGATCCACCTGCGTTTTCGCTAGCGACAAGGCAAAGGTCATCAATAAGGTCAAGCTAATCACCAGTTCTGGTGCCAAAAAAGCAAGGTTTTGATTATAAATAAATTGACCAAAACTCGTCTGAATCAAGGTATCGGAAATGGCTTCAAGCATCATGATGGAATCCTTTGTTAACTATTTTTTCCTGTGAGGATTACTGACCACCCATGGGCAGGTTTTGCGAAACCCCATTTTGTGGACTGTAGCCTTGTAATTGCTGTAATAATGCTTGATCCCGTTGAACCAAGACTTGTTCAAAACGTTTGCCAATGGCTTGGGTACTGCTTTCAAACTGACTCGTCAATAACTGAGGCTTAAAGCCTAGTACGATGACCAAAACTGCGAGTGTGCCTAGCACCCAAACTTCATTAAGTTTGGCATCTTCAAGCTTTTGGCAGGCATCTGAAACGGCTCCGAAAAAGATGCGTTTCACCAACCACAAGGAATACGCCGCACCCAGCACGATTCCCAAGGCAGAAAGCCCTGTAATCCACTGAATGTTGATAGGAAGAGTCACAAAACCAAGGGGGATGGCTCTGAAGCTTTCAGAGATGAACGCACCATATAACGCGAGTGTTTCACCTGCAAAACTGATGAGGAGCGGAAGCCCTAAGCTGGCTAAAGACATCAATAAGAAGGTATAAAAGATGAACGGTGCTTTTTGAGCGACGCCGCCATGTAAGGCAATCTCTCGGCTGTGGGTTTGACGATACAAGGTTCCGACGCCTAAGAATAAGGCCGCACTGACTAAACCGTGAGACACCATAATAAAGACCGCCGCCATTGTACCGACTTGGTTCATGGCAACGAGTGCTAGTAAGATGAACCCCATATGGCTTACGGATGAATAGGCAATCAGCTTTTTCATATCAGTTTGTACCAGTGCGATACTTCCCGTATACACAATGTTAATAAAGGCTAAAACGCCGATATAAGGGGCTAAGGCTTGAGCCGCCACGGGAAACCAGTCGAATCCAAAACGCAAAAGACCGTAAGCTCCCATTTTAAGCAAGATGCCTGCGAGTAGCATGGAAATAGGCGTCGGGGCTTCAACGTGAGCATCGGGCAACCACGTGTGGAGGGGAACAATCGGTAATTTTACGGCAAAAGCGATGAAGAATCCCACAAATAAAAGCAGTTGGAACACAGGGGGAATGTATCCTGATTGAGCCAAGGCTCCCAATTGTGTAAAGCTAAAGAGCGTTTCCGTCGGCAAGTGATAGCTTTGGCTGAAATACGCCAAGCCAATGATGCTTGCGAGTAAAAAGACCGATCCAAACAACGTGTAAAGCACAAACTTCATGGCGGCATATTCACGACGAGGACCGCCCCATGTGCTAATCAACAAGTACATCGGAATCAATTCGAGTTCAAAGAAAAGGAAGAACAAGAACAAATCACGAGACAAAAAGACACCCAAAACAGAACCGATCAAGACAAAGAGCAAGCTGTAATAGAGTGGCAAGCGTTTTTCAATCGTAGAGATACTGGCTCCTGTGGCGAGTACCATCAACAAGCTGGTTAAAACTGCCAACGTGGTGGAAATGCCGTCTGTGCCGAGCGAGAAATTGATCCCTAAGGCAGGCAACCAAGACAAGTTAAATGTCGCCGTTTGAGCTTCAGGCGAAAGGGCAAGCAACCCTGTTAAGAGGAGCAATACAACGGATGCCCCTAGAGCAATACGATGAAGTCCTTTTTGCGTCGACGCATCTTCTGCTTTTGAGAGGAAGGGAAAGACCCCTGCCACTAAAAAGGGAAAGCCAACAATAAGAGGAAGTAAATTGTTCATGTCTTGGGATTCCTAGCCTTTAAACATCCACTGATACAGGAGCCACACACCTACTACGCCAAATCCAATCGTGGCGACGTAGGTTTGAAGACGTCCGCTGTTGAGTCGGGTAACAAGCTTGCCTAAGAGCAAGGTCACTGTGCCGACTAAGTTCACTAAACCGTCGATGACGTATTTGTCAAAACCTGCATTGAGTTGCGATTGAAGCAATACGCCCCCTTCCACAATGCCGTCGTAAATGTCGTCCATATAAAACTTGTTTTGAGACAAATTATATAAGGGAGCCAATACTTTTTTAACGCCATCGGTCTTAAAGACTTTGAAGTAGTAAAACGCACTCGACAATGCAACCCCAACCAAGGCAACCAACTGGGAGATATTCCCTACTTGGTTGAACATGGCATCCAGCAAGCTATGCGGGTGATGTTCGGGTGCATTTTGCAAGCTATAGGTGATGTAATCACCAAAGGCAGGAAGTCCTACAAAGCCTGAAAGCACTAGACCGATGAAGATAGAAGGGACGGCTAAAATCTGTAAAGGCAATGTCATAACCTTATCTTCATGGTGGACATGGGCTTTGCCACGATAGTCGCCCATAAAGGTCATAAAGAAGGTGCGGAACATGTAGAAGGCGGTCAAACCAGCCGTTGCGGTTAAAATAGCATAGACGGCTGTATTTTCGTGCAAGGCAGCGGCGAGAATCTCATCCTTACTCCAGAAGCCACTCGTCCAGAATAAGCCTGAAATGGCAATTGTTCCAATCAAGTAAGTCAACCCTGTAATGGGGAGCTTCTTGAATAAGCCACCCATTTGACGCATGTCTTGCTCGTCTTCACAGGCGTGAATCACACTGCCTGAGCAAAGAAAGAGCATCGCTTTGAAAAAAGCGTGCGTAAAGAGGTGGAATAATCCTGCGGTGTATGCCCCAAGTCCCATTGCTGCGACCATAAAGCCGAGTTGAGACATGGTGGAATAAGCAAGTGCTTTTTTAATATCGGTTTGTGATACAGCAATAATCGCACCGACCACAGCGGTGATGACGCCCGTCCACGTGATGAAAGGCATTGCCATATCAGGTGAAATACTAATAATGGGGAAGACACGTGCAATCAGGTAAACCCCAGCGGCGACCATGGTTGCGGCGTGAATCAAGGCTGAAATAGGGGTAGGCCCTTCCATGGCATCGGGCAACCATGTATGCAAGGGGAATTGAGCCGATTTCGCCATGGGCCCTGCAAAAATTAGGATCGCTATCGTGCCGAGTAACCAAGGCGGTAATGTTTGACTCATAAAGCCTGCCAATGATTCAAAGCCTTGAAAGGACAATAAAGCTTGTTCAGGATGCAATCCCACATAGCCTTGCCACCAATTCAAGCTAAAGAAGAGCAAGAATAAAATGCCGATCAGAAAGCCAAAGTCTCCCACACGGTTGACCAAAAAGGCTTTTAAAGAAGCGGCAGCGGCGGCTGGTTTGTGGAACCAAAAACCAATCAATAGGTAACTGGAAACACCCACCAATTCCCAAAACATATACATTTGAGGCAAGTTGGTAGCAAGAACCAATCCCAACATACTAAAATTGAATAAGGCTAAGTAGCCGAAAAACTTGGCGTATCCCTTGTCATGTCTCATGTAACCGTGCGTGTAGTACTGAATCAGAAGGCTCACAAAGGTGACGACCGTCAACATAAGAACGCTATTGGCATCCAACAAGGTACCAATTTTAAGCTCTAGGTTGCCAGCAGAAAGCCAAGTCCAGTTACGTTCAACGGCTTGAACGGCTTCGTGCGGTTGGGCAAAAAGCCATTGAATGGCTGAAATCGCATGAAGCAATCCCAAGCCAGTTGCCGTCATGGTTAAAATGGGGGCAAAAATCTGAGGAAGTAAGGCCGTTTTTTCGCCTGTTTTTGGGCAGGTGACTTGAGTGGCACGACCAATACTAATGCTTAAAAATGCAAGAAGGGGGTAAAGTGGGACAAGCCACAGGTTGTTTAAAAAAAAGTCTGAGAACCAATTCATGGCGAGGGGCTACTCCTTAATACATCTGTTTAATTTTGGAATATCGTGACAATCGTTGCATCAATTACCACTTTAGACGACTAAAATCTTCAACATCAACGCTCGCTGTATTCTTAAACAAGGCGAGAACAATGGCGAGTCCTACGGCGGCTTCAGCAGCAGAAATCGTCAAAATAAAGATGGCAAATACTTGCCCTGACAAATCACTCGGATTCACATGATTGTTGATGGCAACAAACACCAAGTTGACGGCATTGAGCATCAATTCAACGCACATTAGCGTGCGAATCAAGTGGCGTGAACTGACGACACCTGCAAAGCCTAATCCAAATAAAATCGTGGCAACACCCAAGTAATGGTGAACGGTAAGCCCTGCAACAGCAGCGACTTCAGCGACTTCGGCACTCATCATCATAGTGAACATTCCTTTTTAAGCTCTTCGGTGGCAGGGGCGTCTTCTTCGGCGACTTCGGCATCGACAAAGCCGACATCCTTACGCCATTCAGCCGAAAGCGTCGGCTTTAAGCGACCTTCTTGAATAGAAAACGTCAAACCAGGCTCTTGAGACGTAAACGTTTTTTTGGAAAGCATAATCGCCCCAATCATAGCCCCTAAAAGCAAGATAGACGCCACTTCAAAGGGAAGCACATACTTACTAAATAGTAATTGACCAATCGCCAATGTACTGCCTTGCTCATGCAATTCTCTAATCCATTGAGCAGACGCAGGGAATTGCTTGATATTAAAGCCCAAAACGCTCGTGAAAATAAGGGCAAATAAAGCAACGGAGCTGATACTGGCAATCAGTAAGCGTCCGAGTTTGCCTGCTCTTGTCTTTAAAGGCGTGTCGCCTGTAAACATAATGCCAAACAACATGACAATGGTCAGCCCCACGCCATAGACCAACACTTGAGCGGTTGCTAAGAAATCGGCGTTATTGAGTAGGAAAAAAGCGGCGATCGAAAAGAAGACCACAATCAGGCTCAACGCACTGTACAACACACTTGGAGCCAATACCACGCCTAAGGCGGCTCCTATGGCAACGGTTGCAAAAATCCAAAATAAGGTAGATTCAAACAATTTATAAGCTCCAATCTAAACAAGGCTAACAGGGGACGAAACGTCCTATAATACGGTGGGCGTATAGCCACGTTTGGCACGCCATTCATCAGATTCTTGACCACTAAGGGTGAGATCTTTTTTGTCAAGCACCAAGGCTTCACGGCTGTAATCTGCCAACTCAAAATCGCTGAGCATTTTTATGCAATCCACAGGGCAGACTTCGGTACAGTTTCCGCAGAAAATGCAACGTCCCATGTCGATAGTAAAGCGAGTAACGACAGGCTTTTTATCGTCGTCACGGTGCATGTCGATTTGAATGAGGTCATCACAAGGGCAGACCCTTGCACAGGCTTGGCACCCGATACATAAGTCGGTATCGTCGGATTTCGACAACAGGCTTAAGCGTCCGTGAAAGCGATCGCTTAATTCAGGCATGACTTCAGGATATTCAAGCGTGACGGCTTCTCTTGGGTGATGCTTAAGTACGGTTGCAAAACCTTGTGCAATCGCTTTAATACCTTCTAAAACGACATTGCCTTCGGCATGTTCAATCGCATTGAGGGGATGTTGAGCATCGTGTGAATGATTCGACATAGCAAGACAAATCCTTTTAGACTAAGCGTGATAACGTGCTGCCACTTGGGCTTTAAATTGACGATCGATGAAGTGACAGAAGCCACCGACACCACCAATGCCGACGATTGCTGCAAGAGCAAGGTAAACCCAACTGCCTGCGAAACCGTCTGCCAAAAAACTAAGACTAAACTGCTTGGCAAAGCCGAGCATGAAAAGGTTAATTAAGGAAAGCGGAATGAGGAACTTCCAGCAGAAGCCCATGAGCTGATCGGGCTTTAAACGAGGGAGCGTGCCTCTTAAAAGCATCGCAATATAGATGAAAATGTAGGTTTTGCTGAGCATCCAGAAGATTTGCTCACCGTTGACGAG
>JAJTHC010000054.1 GCA_021299615.1 Vampirovibrionales bacterium | reverse complement strand
TTAAATCGCTTTGCAAGGCGTTTTTACTGTAGACGACGCCAGGACGAAGAGTCATCACATTACGCAGGCGAGCTTCATCGACCAGCGTATTGCCTTCAATATAAACGTGATGCACCGTAATGGATTTGTCGTAATTGGGGACGCCCCCTTCAACGCCAGAGCCTTCATTGAGGGTTTTTTGAATCTCTGTCACCGTCGTTTGAGCCAGAACAAGCGAAGGAGAACAAAGGCAAGCCACTAGAAGAAATGCCATCACAAAAGTACTATACCCATTTAAATGAGGGACAGACCTTCGCATATAGGAGGCATTTTCAATCTGTTGCAATGAACTTCCCTCGAAAAATAGTATACACAGCTTAATTTTAACATAAAAAGGAGTAATGCAAACGAAGAAGGTTTCAATCCTCTTTTGATTTCACCTTTCAAGGGGACGAAAAGGGACGAAAGCCGATTTTAAAGAAGACAAAAATCTTTGTTTCCTATAGAATAAAAACGTTTTCTTCTATAGAAAGGTTAAAATAATGAGTGCTAACTTAATCGAATCGTTTTCAGCTTGGAAAGTGCTGGCATTGTATCGATTTGTAACACTTGAAAATTTGGATGCCCTTAAGGCAAGCCTGCAAGCTCGCTGTGATGAACTCCAGCTTTGTGGGACTTTACTGCTTGCACCTGAAGGTATTAACGGCACGATTGCAGGGACGGAATCCGCCATGAAGGCTATTTTAGAAGATTTAGAAACCCTTTTCCACGTGAGCCAAGGCGAAGTTAAAAGTTCTTACGCCGAAGGAAAACCCTTTCGACGCATGAAAGTGCAGATTAAAAAAGAAATCGTCACCATGCGAACACCTAAAGCCACACCTGCAGAAGTCGTCGGTACTTATGTGGAGCCTCAAGACTGGAATGCGTTGTTAGAAGATCCTGATGTCTTGGTCTTGGATACTCGCAATGAGTATGAAATGACGATTGGTACCTTTAAAAATGCGGTGAATCCGCATATTGATGCCTTTACGGAATTTGTGCCTTATGTGGAAGAGCAATTAGACCCCACGAAAACGAAGAAAGTCGCCATGTTCTGCACAGGGGGCATTCGTTGCGAAAAGGCGTCAAGTTTTATGTTGAATCAAGGTTTTGAAACGGTGTATCACCTCAAGGGAGGCATCCTTAAGTATTTGGAGGAGATTCCGCCTGAAGAAAGCTTGTGGGATGGGGCGTGCTTTGTTTTTGACCGTCGTGTCGCCGTGGGGCATGGCTTGGCGGAAGAGGGTTACGAAATGTGCTTTAATTGCGGATGGCCTTTGAAGCCAGCCGACCGTACGCTAGCATCCTTTGAAAAAGGCGTGTCTTGCTTGCATTGTGTGGATCGCCTTACCCCAGAATCCATCGCTCGCTTGCGGATGCGTCAACGTCAAAGCGACGCAGGTTTGTTTGAGTAGCTTGCTTACCCCTGTTTTTTATGGGAGCTGATGACGGGTTTAGGCTCAAACTTATACCAATTAAACGATTAAATAGCGTCTGGCGTCTTCGTTGTCGCTACGATTCTCGATGTGCTTATGTACGTTTGTGTACACCTCGCCCATCTGTGAGTCTAGGCTCCTAGAATCCACCTATACGCTATTCAATCGTTTAAATGGTATGAACAAAATAATCGTAGCGACAAAGTATAGACAAGTAGGGGAAATTATTTAAAGTACTATAAAAGAAGCTTTAAAATGGCTATACACCCATCTCGTAAAACGTCCCCAAATAAGGGGCGTGTAGGAAAGGCATCCCCAAAGCCTCTTCAACACCTGTGTTGCGTAAAGCTTCCGCATAACCCCCTGTTAAAATAACCGCAGGAGCCTCTTCTTTAAAACGAGCCAGCACCTGCTCTCGAACAGCATGAGCCAAGCCCAACACATAAGGACGATGCCCCCCATACGCCAAAGCGGTAGATGTATCAATGCCTAAATCGTAAGAAGGCTCTTCACTAAAAGATGTCGCCAAATGAGGAGCTTTTTCAACAAGAGCCTCTTGCCACAAACCGAAACCGCATTGAATCCAGCCACCAAGGTGGGTATGATCTAAAATGAAATCCACCGTCGTGCCCGTGCCTGCTGAAATCACAACAAGCGAAGGGGTTTTCACCGATTGCCGAGCCGCCACAATATGAAGCATACGATCCAAACCCAATTGAACCGTGTTATAGTGCCACGTTTCTAAGGCTGGTAAGAGTGCCTCTTTTTCAAGAAGGTGAAGCTCCCACAAACTTAACGCCTCTTTCAAAATTACTTGAGACGCTTCTGGTAAAGACGACCGCCACCGCAACGCTTGAGCATTTTGAGCGTGTAAAAAATCCAGCAACGGCGTAGGATTTTCAAGCAGGGCGTGCGTTGAAAACGCTTTGACCTGCACCTGATTTTCGGCATCTTTAAAAAACACTTTGAATGCTGTATTGCCAGCGTCCATATCATGTGTACAATAAGAAGTATGAGGGGCGTGACTTGTTTTGGCGACCGTATTCATGGATCCATTATAGCACAACACGATTCGCTTATATATTATTTGTATTGATGAAATGAAGGAAGACCATGTCCACGACGACGCAACGTAAACGCATTCGCACAAGACTTTTTCAAGCACAACCCACTAAACTAAAATACTCGTGGACGTATAGCCCACACGTTCAAGCCATTCACGGTAATCCCAAAACCTTGTGGCAACGTATGCAAAACGCTTTAGTAGATGTTTACGGCGAATCCACCGTGGCTAGCTTGATGCCTGTTATTTTTCAGCAACTCCAAAAAAGTCGTAAAGCCCGTTTGGCTTCTCGTCAAGTCTTAGATGATCAACGTTCTGTGGACTGGGTCAAAGACGAAGTGGTTTACATGCTTTATCCTGAACGTTTTGGCGTTAGTCATGGAAGCAAAGGACAAGGCGATTTCGACGCCATTCGTGAACAATTACCTTACTTAAAAAGCTTAGGGGTTACCACGCTTTATATTTTACCGTTTATGTCATCGCCTCTTGGGGATGCTGGCTTTGACGTGTCTGATTACACCAATGTGCGTGAAGACCTAGGCGGACTAGATGCCTTTCGTCGTTTTAGAGACAAGGCGTCTGCCATGGGCTTTAAACTTAAATCAGACTTGATTTTAAATCACATTAGCGATCAGCATCCGTGGTTTCAACAAGCTTTAGCAGGCAACCCTGAAAAGCTGGATTACTTTGTGTATCGAAAAGAAGCCCCTGTTTATAAGCGTTATAGAGATGAACAACGAGGCATTGTGTGCGATTACACCGAAGGCGATGGTACCGTGTCGTCTCGTCGTTTAATGTTTCCTGATCAAGTTGAATGTCATTACCGCCCCATCAACGTCAATGGGCAAGATTACTATTTTTACCACTCTTTTTATCCATTTCAGTTAGATCTAAACTGGGAAAACCCTCATGTTTTACTGGATGTCTTAAACGTCATTTCATTTTGGGTGAATGAAGGCGTCGATATTTTTCGTTTGGATGCCATTCCTTACTTGATTAAGGATTTTGGCACCGACGGTGAAAATCGTCCTCGTACCCATGCTGTGGTGGAAGCCATGAGTTGCTTCTTACAGTTACTCGCCCCTAGCACGATTTTTCAAGCCGAAGCCTGCCAATGGCCACAAGACATTTTACCCTATTTTGGAACAGCAGATTCGCCGAAGCACCGTAGTTCAGAAGTGCAGGTTTGCTATCACTTTCCTGTAATGCCCGCTATTTGGGGAAGCCTATTGGAAGAACGTGCATCTCTGTTTTGGCAAGCTATGGAAGAAACACCACCGATTCCCCATACGTGTGCTTGGGCGATGTTCCTGCGTGTGCATGACGAACTCACCCTTGAAATGACGGATGTCGACACCCGTAAACGTTTGTATGAAAAGCTTGAAAGTAAAGGCGAAAGCTTCCGAAGTGGCTTGGGTGTTAGCGGAAGATTGGCGAGCTTTTTGGACGAAGATCCCCGTCGTATTATTATGGCATACGCCTTTTTATTAAGCTTACCTGGTTTACCTATTATCTATTTTGGGGACGAATTGGGTGAAGTCAATAATACTAGCTTTGCGGAAGAAGCGTCTGCTCAACGGCTTGCGATGATTCAAGCGACGGGGCAAACCGCCCTAAGCTCGACCTATGACAGCCGAGACATCAACCGTTCGCCTTTAAACGCAGACACCCTTAGCCAAGTCCTGAAACGACGCCATAATACTAAAGGTGTTTTATTTCAACAAATGCAGGGGCTGATTGAAACTCGCTTAGCTAGTGAAGCCTTACGACGAGGAGAGTTAAGCCCACTTTCTTTTGCTAAAGAAAGTCATAGTTCGATATTGGCTTTTCAACGCCAAAGTGAACATGAAACGGTATGGGTGTTGATTAACTTGAGTGCAAAAGCAGTTATGTTTGACTTAAAAGACGTCACGACGCCACACTATAATTTTGTAGATCTTTTAAATGATGAGGTGTTGAATAGTCCTTATTTACGTTTGCCTCCTTATGCGTTTCGTTTCTTGAAACACTTGTAATACCGATTAAATGGTTTAATAGCGTCTGGCGTCTTCGTTATCGCTAAGATTCTCAATACGTTTATGGTCGTCTATATATAGTGTTTTATGTTTCGAATTGATGTCTTAGATTGTAGGTTTTTGGGATTGCTCGATTCTTTCTTGAGCCAGCCAAAACGAGGAAGCAAAGGTCTCTGACAAGCAGTATAGTCGAATTGATAATTTCCTTTACTTGTCTATACGTTGTCGCTACGATTATTTTGTTCTGTTATGTAGGTCTGTCTACACGCCCTCACAAAATAATCTAGGCTCCTCGTCTAGCCTAAGTACAGAAAAATCTAAATTCAGCTATAAAAGAAACAAGCTAGAAATCCAAAAAACTGAAAGAGACGTACAATGCCAAGCCAAACGACAACAAAACCAACGCATCACGCCTTCTTGGGAGGCACCCCTCAAGCACGAGCCAAACACGCCCTTGAACATTTGACGGCATGGCAAAGCGAACACGGCGTGTTGTCTGAAACGTGCTACATCCTCGTGCAAGATCGCCGTCAAACTGACGCATGGCGAGCCTTGCACGACGCCCAATTTCCCCACAACGTCCGCTTTCAAGGCGTGAAAGTCTTGAGCTGGTTTCAATGGTCCTTGAACTGGCTGAACCAAAGCATCGGGCTGGCACCGCAAGTGGTGGGTCACTTTCGGCAAGGGCTTGGGCTTGAAGCTTCATCCACGCCCTTGGCATTTCGGCAAGAAACATGGCAATTGCTCTCTCACGCCGATGCCCTGCTTTTGCTTGAAGCTTACTGGCACGATGACCTAGAGACTGAAAAAGCCGACTTGCTCGATAAAATAAGCCTTGTGACGCATCTTTTAGCCACGACGGATGCTCACGATTGGCAAAATCGTTGCGACACGCATTTTGCGGATGCCCTAGATGACTTTGCTCTAGCAGGCGTTTTCGACTGGTTCGTGCAACATACCGTCGAAGAAGGGCTTTTGCCGATCGCATGGGTGCCTGCCATGGCGTGGGCGACGGTGGACTTTCTACAAAGCCATGATGCGGATGCGTTGCATCACTTGAGCCAAGGCGTTCGCTTTTTAATGCTGGATCACACTCACGCCTTGCCTGAACAGGCGTGGGCATGGATGCGTTTGCTCGAGCGTGAAGGCACCACGATCTGGAGCTTGGGCGATGACTTTAGCTTCCACCAACGCCTTGAAGAAAACGCCGTTTTCGGCACGGATGATGATGCGTATTGGCTTGCCGTGTCTCGTCCCCCGTTTTGGGATGCCTTGAAAACGACGATGAGTCGTCCCCTAGCTTTGACCTATCTACCTGATGAAGATACGCCACAAACAGCAGACTGCGGTTTTAAAGCTAGCATCCACGCCCTTTGGCAAGGTAAGCCTTCGCCAAAAACACCGTCCGTCCACGCCGTGCAAGTCGAAAGCCCCGATTCGCTGGATGAAGCCCACCGTGTCGCCGTAGCGGAGCAGGTGCTGGCGTGCTTGGAGCAGTCTTTGTCGTCTAAAACCTCCTTCCCTATTGCGATTCTGGTGCCATCGACGAGCGAAAAAAAACAGTGGAAAACCTTTATCTCTCAATGCTTGGGCGAAAGTGAAGCATCCGAAAACGCCGTACTTTGGGCATGGCTTGAGATCGGGCAAGCTTTTTTAAGCCTATGTGCCGATTTTCCCAATGCAAGGTTGGATGCGGACACTTTACATTATAACAAGCGGCATGAACCTGCGTGGCAGGTGAATCCGCTGGTGTGGGTGGCTTCGCCTGATTGGGCGGAAGCGTTGCAAAGCGTCGTCAATCAAGCGTGGAGCCTGTTTCAGTCGTATTTGGACGAGACCCCCGAAGATTTTCAGACCTTTTTAAGAGACCTGTCCCCTCTCCTTGACGAGGGAGACAATCGTATTTCAATCAGCAAATGGTTATGGGCATGGTTAAGTCCTCTCAACACGACGCTTGCTCAAGAAAGACGACCCTTTGAAGCCTTTTATCAGCGTGTGGAATCCACCGAAGCACGGATGCAATCCACCCTCGAAGCAGGGCGAATCCCTCTAAAGGCGTGGGCAAGCTGGATGCACTCTACCCTCGACGACTTGCGACACGAAGAGGCTCCACGCCAAACGCCAGCCTTGGTGCAGGTTTACACGGTGGAAGAGGCGCCTCCTCACGCCTTGCATACCGTGATTGTGACGAATTTCTTTAAGGCATCGCACGAAGAAAAGGGCTTGAAATCCCTCGCCACTGGGTCGGAAAACGAGTCTCCTGACGTCGTTTTGACGCCTTTGACCCAAACGCTGAACGCCCTCAATGAGCTGGAAAGCTGGGTGCATCAGTTGGCTGGCGTGCAAGATTTGTATCTGATAAGCAATCCTGAAAAGTTGCAAGGCTATAACGATGCCCAACGGCAGATCTATCATCAGTTTTTAGGGGGCTTCTTCCAGCAAAACGACGCCTCCACAAAGCTTGATGCCCTAGAAAACGAGGAAGGCCACACGCCTCTTTTCAGCGATGACACGCTCAAGGCGTTGTCGGATTTGCGTCAAGCCTTTCCGCAAGATGCCCTTGCTTACTCGTCTTACGGTGAATCGAATCACACCAGCCTAAGCCCCACCGATTTAGAAACCTATGTGAAATGCCCTCGGCAATTGTATTACAAACGCTTTAAGTTTAGCACGCCGTTTAATGCCAAGGCATCGAAGGGAACGCTGGTGCATAAGGTCTTTGAGTTGTACCACAAGGCGTGCAATGCAGGCAGCATCGCCTTTGGCTATGAGAGCTTGAATCACTTTATGCGTCAGTGTTTGGATGTGGCGGATACCGCCTTTTGGCATCCGCCAGACGGCTTGCTGGAAGAGCCTGCGTTTAATGTGTATGTGCAACAGCCTGTTGTGATTCGTAACACTTGGTTTAACCGTATTTTAGAAGCCGTACAATCCTTGCAGGAAACAGGCTTTTTTGAGAAAACCCCCGTTCGTGTGGAAACCGAGTTCCGCATCAATGAAGCGTATTTGACGGAACTTTCAGGATTTCATTGGAAAATGTTTGTGGATGCGATTTATTACTATCAGGACGGCTCCGTTCGCATTGTGGACTATAAAACGTCCAAAGGCAAGTTCGAGCAGAAAAAAGAAGAAAGCCGTCAAGGCAAGATCAACGCCATTTTAGACGGACTCCCCCCTCGCAACGCAGGCGAATCAGGCTATGACGCCAGCGTAAGCGACTACTTGTATTGGCAATTGCCGATTTACATCGTCGCCTATGAGTTTGTGAAATCGGCGGATGTGACGGAGGCTGGTTTACAGATGTTTCGCTCCACCCAAGAAAACCCCACGGGATCCATTTTCGTGCCGTTGGATGTCCCTCGTTTTAAGGACGAAAAAGATCGCTGGCTTGCAAATGTTCATGAAGAGGTACTCAAACCCTTGTGGGAAGAGCGTTTGTTTAGGGCGAATCCGCAGGCGAGCTATTGCGAATGGTGCGATTACACATCGATTTGTGAGGCATCGGCGACGGATGAAATCGTTTAAATGGTATAAGAAATGGTATAAATGGTATGATTCTATAAAACATTTTTATTAAAATGTGTGTGGGATTTTTGAAGCCGTTACTTACCGCACGAATTTTAAAGTGTGCTATAATAGCCTTAGTTTATCGAACTGTTACTAGATTGATTTAATGAGAGAGTTTACTTCCATGCCTACCTTAACCCCTTTTATTAGCGTAAGTCGTGAATGCCCGTTCACCAGCAAAGAAGCCACCACTGTGATTAGTCCCATTTGGCAAGCCGAAGGTGCTGATGATGACAACGAAAAAGAAGACCGTAAAACGTCTCGCTTCCCACAAAGCCACGCCTTGGATGCCCTAAGTGAAGCCATTGGCTTTAGCGTCTACGATTTTGCTCAAGAAGAAGGCTTTTCAGGGGCGAGAGCCACACAATTAATTTTACGCCTGCCTGAAAGCGACCATTATGGCGTTAAACGTGTGATTTTACTCGGCTTAGGCAAGCCCAAAAATGCCGATCAAGCGGCGTTAAGCAAAGCCTATGCCTTTGCGTTGAAATCGTTGCTAGGTAAAGATGAATCCTTGCATACGGTTGCGGTTTCTTTGGTGAAAAATTATGAGCGTTTTGGCGGTTCCTTATTGAATGATGAAGACACGAAAGTGACTGTGGAAGCCGATGTCATCGCTCAAGCTGTTTTGAAAGCCTTGTATGATGCCACGTATGTTTCCGCCGAATCCTTGAAGCCTGTGAAAGGCTTCAAAAAAGTGATTCTCATCACGGAACACGTCGAAGTCGTCGAAAAAAAATTGCCCTTTTTGACGGCCTTAAATAATGGACGTGCCTTAGCGAAAGATCTCGTCAACAAGCCTGCCAATACCAAAACCGTGCAGACCCTTGTGGATGTCGCCATTGAAATCGCTGGAGCGAATCCCGATGTCTTCACCTTAACGGTTGTAGACGATCTCGCCACGCTTGAAAAGGAAATGCCTTGCTTCTACACTGTGGCTCGTGGGAATGTGAAGAGCGATCCGCCTCGCTTTATTCACTTGGTGTACAAAGGCAAAAATGCCAGCCGTAAAGTGGCGTTGGTGGGTAAATCCGTTATTTTTGACACGGGCGGTTACCAAGTTAAACCTGGGAATTACATGGTCACCATGAAAGGTGACATGGCAGGTGGAGCCTCCGTTTTAGGGACGGCGAAAGCCTTAGCTGAACTCAAGCCTGAAAACGTGGAAGTGCATATGTTCTTAGCCGCCACGCCCAACAAAATTGATGCGGATGCGATGATCCCCGATTCGATTGTGGACACGACTTGTGGTAAAAAAGTCGAAATCCGCCATACGGATGCGGAAGGGCGTTTGACCTTGATTGATGCTGTCACCAAAGCCAATGCGTTGGATCCTGAAGCGATTATTACGATTGCCACTTTAACAGGTGCGGCAAAAATGGCGGTGGGCAATACCATTTGCATGATGTCTAACTCAACCAAGTGGGGTAGAATTTTAGAGGCATCCGCCAAAGTGGGTGGAGACGCCGTTCAGTATGTAGATGTCACCCCCGCGGACTTTGAAAACATTAAATCCAAGCTGGATGGGGCTGATATTCGCAACACCAATCGTGGCAGTGAACGTGGTTTTCAAACCGCTGGTGCCTTCGTGATGAGTGGAGCGAAAGAAGGCACGCCTGTTGTGCATTTAGACATCGCTGGGGCGGATATGTTGGAAGATGAAACGTCTACAGGCACGCCAGTGGCGACCTTACTTACCTTTGTGACGGGTCTGTCTTAATCCCAATTAAACGATTAAATCGCGTGTTAAATGTAGGGGCGTGATAAATCACGCCCTCCCCAAAATCCTGAAACGGGTGCTATAAATCGCACCCCTTCAGAGAAGAGAGAAAGTTTTTACGCTATTCATTCGTTTAAATGGTATAGTATTTCAAATAATTTCCCCTACATGGTCTATACTTTGTCGCTACGATTATTTTGTTCTATTATGTAGGTCTGTCTACACGCCCTCACAAAACAATTTAGGCTCCTCGTCTAGCCTACTGTTCAGAAAACTCTAAACTTGGCTATACAATCACACATCTGCGAGCCTAGGCTCCTAAAATAGCCTAAGTGCAGAAAACTCTAAACTCGGCTATAATGCCTCTGAAAGGATGCCCACCATCGATGAGTTCAACCCCTTCAAGCCCATCTTTTCCTCAAAAAGCTGATGGACTTGTGCTGACTTATTTTTCTGACTTTTACACCGTGCAAAAAGTAAACGGTGATTTACTACAGTGCAAGCGAAAAGCCTTACTCAAAAAGCAAGGACTCAACGTAGTGGTAGGGGATTTTGTTACGGTGGAAGACGGTGATTCCCAGCTTGGATGGATTACAGGGGTGCTACCTCCTACTACTATTTTAAGTAAACCTAAAATTCATAATATCAGTCATGTGCTAATTGCTTGCCCTTGGCAGGAACCTTCACTAGATCTTCGACAAATTGACAGATTACTTGCAAAGGTTCAATTGTCAGGCTTGTCACCCTTACTGGTTTTTACTAAGGCAGATATAAATCCTGAATTTGCCCAACAGGGCTTTACCCTTGCTGAATGGATTCATTATTACAGCCATTTTGCTTCTGTTCCGACCCTTGCCACGAGTATTTATGATCTCATGAGCATAGAAAGGCTAAAAACTTATTTAAGTGACGTGGGGGGTAGATGGGTACTCGCAGGGGTCAGTGGTGCTGGCAAGTCGTCACTCTTAAATGTAATTGATCCCAAACTAAATCTGAAAGTTCATGGCTTGTCTCATAAGGGGGGACGCGGTACACACACCACTCGACACACAGAACTACTTAAAACTTTAAACGGGCTATGGATTGCAGATGCACCTGGATTTAGTCAATTAGATTTTTCGAATGAAGTACCCACGCTCATACAAAATGCTTTTATTGAAACCCGGTCTTCACGCCCATTGACGTGTACTTACGAAGACTGCCTGCATCTTGAAGAACATGGATGCGTCATCAAAGAAGCCGTGAATGACATAAGTTTTTTACCAAGTCGTTATTTACATTATGTTGAACTGGTTAAGGAAGCCCAAGCAGGTGAAAGTCTTAGATTGACGCAATCCCAAAAGTCGGAAGTTCAACTGAAGCAAGGCAAGTCCAAAAAAGGCGGAAAGGTCGTCCATGTGGTGAAGTTAAATCCTGAACTACGGCAAGCCAATCGAAAAGAAAACCGTCAAGCTCTAAAGAAATTAGAACAGCACATTCTTCATCAACAAAACCGTGAAGACGACTTAGAATATGATGAAAACCCCCTTAATCACGAGGATTTTTAAATGCAGAAGGCTTTACATATGGCTCATTTATTAGAAGCACAAAATGGGAACCCACCGCCTATTTCAAGTGCGACATGGCTAAAATGGCGTTACGGTCACCTGCAACAACACGTAAACCAATGGCTTGAAGATGCTTTGCAAACCGCTTGGCTCCCGCAAGGAAAAGCCTTGCAAGATTTGCCAGAAACGGAAGCTTCTTTAAAACGCTTGTGGCAGGCTTCACGCCATGCCACTTTACTGGGTGGTAAACGTATTCGTCCGCTTTTGTCGGTATTGGTTTGGCAGGCCTTGTCTCGAAATGATGTCGAAACACTTAAAGGCATTTGCCTAAGTAGTGAATTTATGCACGCCCAAAGTTTGGTTTTTGACGATTTGCCTTGTATGGATGATGACAATCTGCGTCGAGGGAAACCCACGACTCATATTGCCTTTGACGAAGCCACAGCCGTTTTGGTGGGTGATGCCCTTGTGAGTTTTGCCTTCGAATGCTTGATAAAATACAGTCCACAAAACAGCAAAGAAGCTGTTGAAGCTTTACTAAAAATTACGCAATGTTTAGGGGAACTGGGTAGTTTTAATGGATTGGTTAATGGTCAATACGCCGATATGTGGAGCCATGAATCCCCACCCAGTCTTGAACAATTACGCTACATTCACGCCCATAAAACAGGGGCTTTATTGCGATACGCCATTGTGACGCCAGCCATTTTAGTGGGTGCTTCTATGCAGGTACAGGAAGGTTTAGCGACGTGGGCAGATCTCATTGGTCAATTATTCCAAGCCACCGATGATTTACTGGATGCTACCGCAAGTTCAGACGACTTGGGCAAAACTGCTGGTAAAGACGCCGATCAAAACAAGCTTACCTATTTGCGTGTGTTGGGTATTGAAGGGACTCAGTCGGAAGTGAATCGCTTACAAGAAGAAGGGTGGCACGCTTTAAAACGCCTTAAGCAGTGGGGACTTCAGACAGAAGCCTTGTCTGAAATACAGGACTTTATTGTGCATCGTAGGCATTAGTAGACTAGGTAGTGTCGATATTCAGCCCATAAAGGGTACTTTCTGTGTCAAAACAAGCCGTTTTTTCGTTATGTACGTCTGTGTACACGCCTCAAAAGCCGTTTGTTTTTCCTTGAAATTCCTCCTTTCTTAACTAAATGTCGACACTACCTAATTATAAATTGCTAAAAATAAAAAGGTACACCCTAACATGACCGTTACCATTTGGGTAGATGCAGATGCCTTACCGTCTGTTTTAAAAGATTACATGATTAAAATCGCTCGTAAGCGTGAGGTACCGACCGTTTTTGTTTCAAATAAAACCATCACGGTACCATCTCATCCCTTGTTTCAATCTGTTCAAGTTGATCTAGGGGCGGATCTTGCAGATGCTTACATTGTTGAACAAGCTCAAGTTGGGGATCTTGCTATAACACAAGATGTTCCCTTAGCGGATCTATTGGTGAGTAAAGGTGTTTCAGTGATTAACTTACGGGGTGAAGCCTTCACACCCACGAATATGAAGGGGCGTTTAGCGGTACGTGATTTTATGACGGACTTAAGAAATGCAGGTATTCAAACAAAAGGTCCTAAGCCCTTTGATGATAAACAAAAGCAAGCCTTTATGAATGGTTTCGATAAGGCTTTAACGCAGTGTTTAAAATAATCGTTTATAGCCAATTTTAGAGTTTTTCGTACAGGGTCTATGCCTTTCATATTGTAGTGTTTTAAAGAGTTTCTACGGATTCTTTCCAACCGTCAAACTTCAGCTTGATATAGCTGAATTTAGAGTTTTCTGTACAGTAGGCTAGACGAGGAGCCTAGATTATTTTGTGAGGGCGTGTAGACAGACCTACATAACAGAACAAAATAATCGTAGCGACAACGTATAGACACTGTCCAGGAAATTATCAATTCGGCTATATAAAGGGGGACTTTGTCAAGTTGCTTGTATGCTTTTTTAGAAATATTGACTTCTGTCATAAGGATTTCACCCTTTACTTGACTCTGAAAGTATGACAAAATGTTTCAACTTGTCAAGTAATTGACTTTACAAAAGTGCTGTAATTTCTTTAAAAAATGCCCCTTCACATTATTCTATGTTTGGGTTTTAATAATAAGTGATACTGTAACGTATTTTGCTTTCCCTTATTAACCCTCACGCTGGCGTCACTGCTAGCCTACCCAGAAAGATGCCCCTATGAACGCTCAAATGCTCGAACTAACCACGGATAAAATTAGAAACATTGCGATTATCGCACACGTTGACCACGGCAAAACCACGCTGGTGGACAGCATGTTCAAACAAAGCGGTATTTTCAGAGACAACGAAGCCACCAGCGAACGCATGATGGATTCTAACGACCTTGAACGTGAGCGTGGCATCACGATTTTGGCGAAAAACACCGCCATTCCTTACAACGGCTACCGCATCAACATTTTGGACACGCCAGGTCACGCCGACTTTTCAGGCGAAGTGGAACGTGTCTTGACCATGGTGGATGCTGCCCTTTTGGTTGTGGATGCCGTTGAAGGCCCGATGCCTCAAACACGCTTCGTGTTGCGTAAAGCCCTTGAAAACAAGTTGAAAGTCTTGGTTGTTGTTAATAAAGTCGACCGTCCTGCGGCTGAGCCTCTTCGTGCGGTGGATCAAGTCATTGACTTGTTGATCGAACTTGGTGCCGATGAAGACCAACTTGAATTTCCTGTGGTCTTTGCTTGTGGATTGGCTGGTACGTCTTCCTTAACGCATGACGGCCCCCAAGAAAGCCTAGAGCCGCTGTTTCAAAGCATTTTGAAACATGTGCCTGTGCCTCCTGCTATTTTGGATGCCCCCTTGCAATTTCAAGTGTCTACGCTCGATTATAACGACTATTTAGGTCGTATCTGTATCGGACGCATCAAGTCAGGCACGATCAACGTCGGGCAGCAAATCGCTTTGTGTACGCGTGAAGGCACGGTTGAAAAGCACCGCATCGTGAAAGTGTTTACCTTTGAAGGCTTAAAGCGTATTGAAGCGGAAACAGGCATTGCGGGCGACATCGTGGCGGTGGCTGGCATCAGCGAAGCGACGATTGGTGAAACCATTTGTCATGTGGAACATCCGAACCCACTGCCTTTGATTGACATTGAAGAGCCTACCTTGCAGATGACCTTTAGCATCAACACCAGCCCATTGGCGGGTAAAGAAGGTAAGTTTGTCACCAGCCGTCAATTGCGTGATCGTTTGTATCGTGAAATTCGCACCAACGTGGCGTTACGAGTCCTCGATGGCGACAGTGCCGATGCCTTTGTCGTTTCGGGACGAGGAGAACTTCACTTAACGATTCTGATTGAAACCATGCGTCGTGAAGGTTATGAGTTCCAAGTATCCAAGCCTGAAGTTTTGGTGAAAGAAGTCAACGGTGCCAAGCACGAGCCGTTTGAATCCGTGTTGTTGGATGTCCCTGAAGATTGTAGCGGAACCTGCATCGAGCGTTTGAGCAGTCAGCGTAAGGGCGAATTACGTAACATGTACAGCGAAAACGGACGCACAACCCTTGAGTTCTTTGTGCCGTCTCGTGGATTGCTGGGCTTTCGTTCCGAATTCATTCGCATGACCAAAGGCGAAGGTATTATGAACGCCTCCTTTGCGAGTTATGAGCCATGGGCTGGTGAGATGAATCAGACCCGCAACGGCGCCATCATCGCCAACGAAGCAGGGGATGCGACGGCGTATTCCTTGAAAAAGCTGGAAGATCGTGGGCGTTTCTTTGTGAGTCCTCGTGAATATGTGTATCGTGGCATGATTATTGGCGAATATAACCGTCAAAGCGATTTAGCGGTGAACGTGGCGAAAGCCAAGCAGCTCACCAACATGCGTAGTGCGGGTGCCGATGTCATGGATGTACTTCAAGTGCCGATCCCTGTGACGCTTGAGTTTGGTTTAGATTTTATCGCTCAAGATGAGTTGATGGAAGTCACGCCCAAGAGCATTCGTTTGCGTAAGGCGAACCTAAACTTCAAAGGCTAATTTATACCAATTAAACGATTAAATAGCGTCTGGCGTCTTCGTTGTCGCTACGATTCTCAATGTGCTTATGTACGTTTGTGTACACCTCACCCATCTGCGAGTCTAGGCTCCTAGAATCCACCTATACGCTATTCAGTCGTTTAAATGGTATTTGATATTTTGCAAATTAGAAAAGACGCTTTTCATCAAGAAAGGCGTCTTTTTTGACACACGAAATTCGATTTCCGACACATAGAATAGGCGTTTTTGACACACGAAACCCCTGTTTCTGACACACAGAATAGGCATTTCTGACACACAAAACCCTCTTTTTTGACACATAGAATCTCGATTTCTGACACAAACTTTGAAGGGAAAAACGGATTTTGTCATGTTGATATAGCCAAGTTTAGAGTTTTCTGTACCGTAGGCTATTCTAGGAGCCTAGACTCGCAGATGTGTGAGGTGTACAAAGACGTACATAAGCACATCGAGAATCGTAGCGACAACGAAGAGACACTGTACAGAAAATTATAAACTTGGCTATACCATTTCTTAGATTGAATAGCGTAAAATCTTCTCTGTAGGGGTGTGATTTATTGCACCCGTTTCAGGATTGTGGGGAGGACGTGATAAATCACGCCCCTACATTTAACACGCTATTTAATCGTTTAATTGGTATGAGTGTAACGAAACATCTCCCCTGTACTGTCTTGGGGTATCCCTCATTGCATTCAGGACGACGTGTTTGATTTTCAAGGAGCCACTCTTTTTCAGTATGACACTTTTTCAATCCTTCGCCTAGTGCGTAAAATCCATGTTTTTTTATACCATTTCTTAGATTGAATAGCGTATAGATGGATTCTAGGAGCCTAGACTCGCAGATGTGTGCAGTGTACAGAGACGACCATAAGCACATCGAGAATCGTAGCGACAACGAAGACGCCAGACGCTATTTAATCGTTTAATTGGTATTATATATAGTATCCGATATATAAAACAATCCCCTTGACCTTAGGAAAGGGGATTGTTTTTCATCGTATTTGTATTGTTTTAGGTAGTAGCTTGTAAGGCTGCCAAATCGCTTTGTGCTTTAGTCAATGCCGCTATTGCCTCATTTTTAGCTCTTGTCGCATTAGTAAGCGTTGTTTGTAAAGCAGGTAGTTCATTTGTTTTCTTCGTTTCTGCTGTGCTTGCCGCGGTAATGGCCGTCGCCTTTGCATTGTCTGCCGTGGTTTTTGCCTGAAGTGCATTGTCACGATTGGTTTTGGCTGTACTTTGTGCTCGAAGTGCATTGTCACGATTGGTTTTGGCTGTCGCAACCTCAGTCCTTTGATTATTGAGATTGGTGGTCGCAGTATCAACATCTTGAATCGCCTTGTCTCTAGCATTTCTAGCATCAGTGACGACTTTCCCTAAGTTACCTGACGCTAAAACAGAATCTTGAACATCTTTTATGGCTTTAGTAAGGTCGACATTTACCAAGCGGAGTGTTTCCGTCAACGTCTGAATTTTAGGCGTTGTCGCTTTTATGGTCTCATCCGCATTTGATTTGGCTGTATTGGCATTGTTAACCGCTGTATCTTGAAGCCTAATTTGCTCATTCAAACTGTCAACTTTTTCTTTAGCATCTGTAATGGCTTTGCTTTTAGCGGTATTGGCATTGTTTTTATTGGTAAGAGCCTCATCTCTCGCTTTAATTGCCTCGGTATTTGCGGTGGTGGCTGAAGCTTTGTTACGTTCTGCATTCGTGACGGCAGTATTTAACGCATTTAGCGAATCAGTATCAGTTTTTGCTTTGTTTTCAGCGTTTGTTTTCGCAAGGCCTGATGCGGAGACAATACCTTCTTGTTTAGTAATTTCAGCTTTAGCGTTTTCAATGTCTTTCACTGCTTTGTCTTTTAAGGCATTCGCAGCTATAATCGCAGCATCGGCCTCGTTGATTTCAGCTTGAATTGTGGCGGCATCCTTGGTGCTGACATCTTGATTTGCGAGGGCTTCTGCCAAGGCTTTTTCTAATTGAGCCTTTTCGGCACCTGCTTTTTCGACATCTTTTATCGCTTGTTCTTTGGTCGCATTGGCTGTTGTGATAATACCTTCTTGTGTTTTGATTTCAGCATTTGCGTCTTGAGCTTTCTTTTCTGCGTTCGCTTTAGCTGTATTTGCAATACTAAGATTATTTTGTTCCGTTGTAAGTTCAGCTAAGGCCTTATCTGCTTTAGTTTTTGACAAACCTTGAGCGGTTGTCGCATCTGTAACGGCTTTCTCTAAGGCTTGAATCGCCGAGTTATTATCCGTCGTTACTTTGTCGACTTTGGTTTGAGCCAGACCTTGAGCGGTTGTCGCATCTGTAACGGCTTTCTCTAAGGCTTGAATCGCCG
>JAJTHC010000020.1 GCA_021299615.1 Vampirovibrionales bacterium | reverse complement strand
TTTGCTTATGAAGCAAAAACCTATGCGTCTGAAGGCTATAACGGGCTTTCAAAAGAACAGTTGGAACAACATTTTAAGTTGTACCAAGGCTACGTGAACAATACCAACTTGGTGTCGACTAAAATTGCCGCCTTGATTGAAGCGGGTGAAATCAACACCCCTGAATACAACGAACTCAAGCGTCGCTTTGGTTTTGAATATTCGGGTATGCGTTTGCATGAATACTACTTCGGCAACTTGACGCCGAATGGTGGGGGTACTTTGTCTGAAAGTTCCGCCCTTTACAAAAAAATTGTCGAAGATTTTGGTTCTTACGCCAATTGGGAAAAAGATTTTAAAGGCACAGGCTTGATGCGTGGCATCGGCTGGGCAGTCTTGTATCAAGATCCTGAATCCAAGCGTTTGCAAAACTTCTGGATTAGCGATCACGAAAATGGTCACCCCGCTGGTTTTATGCCTATTTTGGTCATGGATGTGTGGGAACATGCCTTTACCGTTGATTATAAGCCTACGGAAAAAGGTCTGTACATCGGTGCGTTTTTCAACAACATTGATTGGTCAGCGGCTGAAGCTCGCTTGGCTTAAGGGTTCTTTCAACACACCCACAAAATGGTTTGGTTTTTGAAAAAAAGACTTTTCTTTTGATGTGGGTGTGTTATACTTATTTTGGTCTGAGATAGATTTTATATATTGTCTGATTATACGATTGTCTGATTTTTTAGACGTTGAACATGGAGATTTAAATTATGCCTTTTGTAATTGGTGAAGCTTGTGTTGGTGTAAAAGATAAAGCTTGCGTCGGCGTTTGCCCTGTAGATTGTATTTACGAATTTGACGGCGAGCCTCAATTGTACATTCACCCTGATGAATGTATCGAATGTGGTGCGTGTGCGCCTGTTTGCCCTGTGAACGCCATTTTCATGGACGGCGAAATGCCTGCTGGTCAAGAAAAGTTCGTTCAATTGAACGCAGACAAATGCGAAGAATTGTGCTAGTTTTTAGCTTTTTACGCAACTAGATACTTTTATAAGGTAGGGGTTCAATTTATTGAACCCCTGTCTCTAGGTTTGATTAATCAAACCCCTACATTATCTGGTTGATTTATTTGTAGGTATTATTCTGTAATTTTAAAAAACCGCCCCCTTCTTACGGAAGGAGGCGTTTTTTTGGTGACTTGCATTTTTTATGGATACATTGATACTAGGCTTTTCTGAAACAGGGGGAAGATTTAGGCAATGTCACTGTTGTAAACATCGACATCTTGAATACTTCTATCAATAGGTTTGTTGGTTTTTTCTTTTTTAGTGGTGGATGTTTTTTCGGTAACAGGGGCATCATCGAAGAAGGTTTTCAATTCACCGCCAGTGACGGTTTCCTTGTCATCATCTTCATCATTGGCTTTACTGAAGTTGAACTCATAATAAGGCTTACCTTCGGTCTTACGCTTCTGAATAAAGGCAGTCATGTTTTCACCCGTACCAGTTTTAATAATAATCGTGGCTTTACCGTTTTTTTCACGAGAACTACCTTTGGTGCCAGCTACCACTTGGACGCTTCCACCATTTTTAAGGTTTGCCGTGCTTCCGACTTTAACCGCTTCGCCGTCGACGCTTACATTGCCAGACGCATCCGCTTTAATGGAAGAACCGCTTACGCTGTAGTTTAAGCCATCCATGTAAACGTTGCCTTTGGCATCTTTCGTCATATGAACGCTCAAATCTGAGTTTTTATCCTTGACTAAAGTGCTATTACCTGGTTTGGTAATATCGATGATTTTACCTGTGCGAGCATCCTTAAACTTGGGGTCACCATAGCCTGTAAAGTTCACTCGAACTTCACCTTCTTTGGCAGGTCTTTCAGGCGTTTCGGGACGATCCGGTCTTTCAGGACGTTCGGGGCGATCGGGTCTTTCGGGGCGACCTGGGCGATCACGATAAACGGTACGAGTTTCAACTTCAGCTCTCGCTTCTGCCTTGGCTTCGGCTTTGGCTTCCGCTTTATTGCCACCCAATAGCTTAGGCAAGAAGAGCAAGGCTGCTCCACCTAAAAGTAAAGGCAACCAATTCGTACCTTCTTTTTTGTTCTCAACGGTTTGCGTTTGGTATTGTTGGATAGGAGGCAACTCAATTTTAGGGATTTCGATTTTAGGAGGTGGCGTATACACGGGCGGAGGCGGATACACAGGGGCAGGTGCTGGAGCCTGAGTAATATTCTGCGTATAGTAATACTGATTCGTGGTGGAATCGTATTTGATTTCAGGGGCATATGTTTGGACGCTATTGTCCGTCAAATTCGCCACTTTCGATGCATCCGTTACAGTGGGGGCGTAGGTTTGCGTATTTGTCAAAGTCGGCGCCACCACTTTAGACGAATCCGTGTAGGCTTTGCTACTATAGGCATTCGCTACTGTGGGGGAGTAATTCCAGCTAGAAGAAGCTGGTGTTGTATAAGAATTAGCACCATAAGCAGGGGTTGTTCCCACAGCGTAAGTTGTGGGTAAGGTATTGGCTAAGCCGTAATTTGGATTTGTATTACTTGGATTCCAAGGGTCAGATGCGTTTGGATATAGAGAAATCATCCTAGATGATCCTTTCAGGTTATTTGTACAGGGAAATTTGATAATGAGAGATAAAGATAGTAACGAAAAGACAGGCTTGGAGGTGAATCAGGGAGGGGGATTCTTGATTGGTGTCTTGTGCTTTAATAAACAATTTATAAACCACATAATTGCTAATTGTTAACAAATTGTTATATTTAAAAAACAATCTATAAAAAGCCGTATAAAAAATAGTACTGTTTAGACACTAGGCGACATCGCAAAAATGGTTCATACTGAAGAAGAGTGGCTCTTTGAAAACCAAATACGTCATCCTGAACGCATGTGAAGGATCTCCCCTAGCCCTTGCGGTTCCCATTTCAGGAGATGTTTCGCTACGCTCAACATGACGTTTTCTCAAGATGGCGTGTGTCAGAAAAGTGGGTTTCGTGTGTCAGAAAAGTGGGTTTCGTGTGTCAGAAAAGTGGGTTTCGTGTGTCAGAAAAGTGGGTTTCGTGTGTCAGAAAAGTGGGTT